>CADCOX010000182.1 GCA_902803195.1 uncultured Bacteroidales bacterium | reverse complement strand
GCAAAGCCGAGCGATAAGTTGAAATATGTTTCTTCTGTCTATATGATAGCTATTCTCACCTAAAAACCTGTAAGCGAAGCGACCTAACAACCTGAAAACCTAATGAAACTGAGCTTGCGAAAGTTGAGTTCATATATTTTTTTCATCGATAGTCGCAGACAACTGCAGAATGATATCTTATTGAGATCACTTTAAGAGTTGGGCTCAATTAGCGAGCATAAGACCTATAAGCACATCGGTCCCACCTTTATTCTCCCTTCCCCCTGCGGAGGGGACAGGGATTTCCGCTCAGACATCAAGGCCTACATCCAGCGCATCGTTCTGAACGTACTATACGCGAGGCCCCTCACGTATATACGCGAAGCCCTGAGCGTATATACGTAAAGCCCTGAGCGTATATACGTAAAGCCCTTCACGTACTATACGCGTGAGGCGATGTGTATATACGCATAGCGTGCTGCCTCCCTACGGCATCAATCTTTTCTTCCGCTCGGCTCGAAGAGACGCCAACACACTTATGAGCCCGCGGGGAACATCCCTTCTGACTCAGAAGTCATTGCTTTAGTCTACGCCCCTCAATGGTCTTATTCCTTGCCCAGAATGACATTCACGAGCTTGGTCACGTCGGCACGGGTCACCTTGCCGTCGGCGTTGACATCGCTGACGTTGACCTTCGGAAGAGTTTTGGAGGTCACGTCGATTCAGCTGATATCTGGTAATTAGCAAAACACATTTTTTTGGGCTTTCGTACACTATTATTTTGAAATAATGCCTATCTTTGCAGCGTCAATCTTGAACAACTAATGATCTTGCAGCACATGAACAGAATGCGGAATGACGCCAGAACACTTCTGGCGATAGCCTTCCTGTTGGCATCCTTCGGCACCGCCCACGCTCAGGCATGGACGACGAGCGCGACAGAGGCCACCTTCAACCTCTCGACATCTCTGCGAGGCCCCGTCATCGGGCCTCTCCACTACGGCATCTTCTACGAGGAAATCAACCATGCCGGCGACGGTGGTCTCTATGCCGAACTCGTACGCAACGGCTCGATGGAAGAGAACGGCTCGAACCCCGACCATTGGTGGACCATCGGGTCCGCCACCTTCAGCATCTCGACACAAAACCTGCTGAACGGTGCCCAGAAACGTGCCATGCACCTCAACCTGGCCAAGGCTGGCGACGGCACGCGCAACATCGGCTTTTGGGGCATCAACATCGTCAAAGGGCAGACGTACCGCGCCTCGCTATGGCTGCGGACGGCCGATGGCTGGCGGGGCGACGTGACGCTGACCTTGGAGAGCTACGAAGGACAGGACCTCGGCCACGCCGTGGTGCACGTGGACGACGGCAGCATGTGGCAGAAATATACCGCCGAAATCACCGCCACAGGCAGCTATCCACTGGGATGGTTTGCCATTCGAGGCTCGCGCGCGGGTACGATTTATATTGATGCCGTCAGCCTGTTGCCTCCGACATTCCACGACCGCGAGAATGGTATGCGCCGCGACCTCGCCGAGAAGCTGGCAGCGCTGCATCCACGCTTCGTCCGCTTCCCGGGAGGCTGCTACATCGAGGGCGGAAACCGCTACCAATGGCGCCATACGGTGGGGCCCGTCGAGGAGCGGCTGGGCCTCTACAACAGCCATTGGGGCTACCCCGTCTCAAACGGCATGGGCTACCACGAGTTCCTGCAGCTCGCCGAGGACCTCGGCGCTGAACCGCTCTTCGTAGTCAACGTCGGCATGGGACACGGATGGGTTCAGGACTACCAGCACATCGAGGGCTTCATCCAGGAGGCCTTGGATGCCATCGAGTATGCCAACAGCGACGTCAACACCTTCTGGGGCGCCAAGCGTGCGGCGGCAGGGCATCCCGAGCCCTTCAACCTGCGACTGATGGAGATTGGCAATGAGAACTACAACTTCACCGCAACTGACAATCGCGACCAAAGTGACCACTACGCCGAGCGCTACCAGCAATTCTACCAAGCCATCAAGGCGCGCTGGCCTGAGATGACGCTCATCGGTAATGTGGAGAGCTGGGGCACGGACCATCCAACTTGGCGCAACACCAACGCCGTGGAAGTGGTGGACGAGCACTACTATCGCTCGCCCGACTGGTTCGCATGCAACTACCACAAATACGACCACGCCAGCCGTAGCAGCCATAAGATCTACAACGGCGAGTATGCCGTCACACAGGATTTCGGCATCAACGGCACGCTGAAGGCGGCCCTGGGCGAGGCCATCTATATGGCAGGCATGGAGCGCAACAGCGACGTGTGTGTCATGGCCAGTTATGCGCCTATCTTCATGAACGAGAATGAGGCACAATGGCGCCCTGACATGATCCACTACAACGCCTACGCCTCCTTCGGCACGCCTTCCTACTGGGTACAACAGATGATGGCATCCAACGTCGGTCATCAGAATCTGACGTGGACCGAGGCAGGCAACAGCGTCGACATCCTCCATGCCAAACTGGGTCTCGGCTCATGGGGCACGGACGTCACTTACAGCAACATCAAGGTGACGGCTGCCGATGGCACGGTGCTGCTGGAACAGCCTGCTGCCGTGGGCTCGCCCGCCTCGGCCTTCGGCACCACGACGGTGATGGACGTCGACACGGATGGCGCGACCATCGAGCTCGACGCTGTGAAGAACGCGGGCGACGAGGGTTTCCTCATCGCCTTCGCCCACGCCGACGGGGGCACCTACGCCTGGTGGAACCTCGGTGGCTGGGGCAACGGACAGCACGGCGTGGAGCAAGCCGTGAACGGCAACAAGCATACGCTTGCCAGCACCAGCGGCACCATCGAGACAGGACGCACTTATCACATCAAGATTCAACGTGAAGGACTTACCGCGCGCTGTTATCTCGACGGCAAGCTCGTGCATACGGTCACGCTCGCAGCCGACGCGGGGCAGCGCCTCTACCTCTGCGCTGCCATCAACGAGGCGGAGGATGCCGCGATCGTCAAAGTCATCAACTATGGTGGCGATGCCGTGCCTGCCGCCTTCCGCTTCAACGATGCCACGATGGGCGGGACGGCTCAGGTGCGCGTCATGAGCCACAACGATAACTACGCCGAGAACACGATGAGCGACCCGCTCAACGTCAGCCCCAGCGAGAGCACGCTTGCCGTCACCATGCCTGAAGGCTCACCCGAAGACGCTTATCTGGCTTATACCGTACCGGCTTACTCGCTCTCCGTCATCACCATCCCGCTCGCCGACGTCAGCGCCGATGCTAGCGGCCGTACAGCCACTCCCCCGGCACCCACTATCAGCTATGGTTTCGAAGCAGGAGCCCCCGAAGACGACGCAGCCACCCTCAAAGGTTCGCTCGAGGACGGAGCCGCCATCCTGCCACTTGCCGATGGCGGAAGAGCACTCTACGCGGGGCCCGTCATGACCGCCGACGGAGCAACCACCGATATGCAAGGCTACCTCGACCTCAGTCACGACGCCGCCACTGCCATCGGCGCCGTCCTCAACGGCAAGGCCTATAGCGTCAGCCTCAACATCATGCCCGCAGGCCCCGGCCACCTCGACAACTATTGCTGGGCATGGAACATCAACAACGGCACGAGCAGCTATGCCGGACTCATCAATCAAGGCGGCAACCAGAATTGGTATTTCGAGAAAGTGCAGGCTGGCACTTGCAAGACAAGCTCCGATGCGGGCCTCAGCCAGCACCAATGGCATAATATCACGGTCAGCGCCGATGCCACCGCCGTACGCCTCTACATCGACGGCCTACTGCGTGGCACAGCCGAGCCCAACGCAAACCCAATCGCCGTCGTGAGCAGCACGAAGGCCTGGCTCGGTCGCAGTCCCTTCGCTGCCGATGCGCGAATGACCGAGACATTCTTCGACGACCTGCGCTTCTACGACACGGCGCTGACGCCCGAGCAAGTACGCGCGCTCTACGCCGAAGCCGCAGCCAAGAGCACTGAGTGCCCAGCCTTGAAGCCTGAGGTGGCACCCAAGCCCAATGCCGATGCCGCGGCGCTCATCGGCAACCGCACGCAGGTGGACATCACCTCGCTGCTCTCGAATCCCGACTTTGCCGACGGCACACTGGGATGGGAAGGGACTCCCCTCAGCGCTGCGCCCGGAACAGTAGCCGAGCACTTCTTCCAACTTTTCGACACGTATCAGGTGCTGCCCAATATGCCTGCGGGCTACTACGTTCTGGAGTGGCAGGGGTTCTATCGCCATGGCGATATCAAGAACGCCTACCTGCGCCATACACTCGGCACCGAGCAGATGGCTGAGGTGTATGCCGCTACTCATGCCTCCGACGGCAGCGCGATGCAGACATGGACGGACTGCGCAGCCACGCCAATGCTCTCGCTCTTCGATGCCGACGCGCCGTACAACTACGATCCTTATACCTACCCCGACAACGTCGCAACCGCCAACACCGCCTTCATCGACGGTCACTACAAGCAGCAACTGCCATTCAAGCTCACCGAAATGGGCGACTTGCGCTTGGGGCTCCGCCATTTCCTGCCGACAGTCTATGACTGGGCTTGCTTCGACAATTTCCGCCTCATTTATATGACCAGCCAGCCCAATCACGTAGACGGGACGATGGAGAGCGCGACCGATAGCCGTGCAGCGATCTACGATCTCGCCGGACGCCGCGTGCGCCCCGCTGGAGGACAAACCCATTCGCTCAGAAACAGCCTGCCCCGTGGCGTCTATATCGTAGGCGGGCGTAAACTCGTTAAGCCTTAACTGCCAAGAAGAGGTAGTGAGATGGCGGCTTCGGGTTGCACCTATGCACGCAGCAACTCACACGTATATATGAAACGGTTCACACGTATATATGAAACGGCCTATGCATATATTTGCAGCGGCCTATGCGTATAGGTGCAAAGCAATGTTGAAAAACAGGCACCGCCGCCAACCCTGTGAAGTAGGGTTGACGGCGGTGTACCTTTCGGAGTCGGCAGACGGGAATCAGATGCCGAGTTTCTGACGGATGTCGGCGGGGATGGCGTTCTTGTTGACGAGGAAGTCCATGGTGCGGGCGGCGATGAAGGCCTTGGTCATATACCAGGTGCCTTTGTACTCGCCGGTCTCGCCCCATGAGTTCTTGACGAGGTAGTACTCGCGTCCGTTCTGATCCTTGGCCAAGCCGTAGATGTGCATGCCGTGGTCGTCGGTGAGCTCCCAATTGTCGAAGTCCTTCTGTCGCTGCTCCTGCGTAGGCTTGGCCTCGGGGGCATTGACGCCGAGTTCTTCGGCAAGGCTCTTGCGCTCGGTGGGTTTCAGTTTGAGCCACTTGGCCTGGTCGCTGCCAGTGAGGCTCTCGCCGCCGGCCTTGAGGTCGTAGAGGATGCCGAGGCCGTTGCGCGTGAAGCCGTCGTCGCTGACATCACCGCCCCACGCTACGGTGTAGTCGTTGGCGAGGGCGTTGTCGATGATGCGCATCATCTCGTCCATGGGGACGTTGTAGCTGTGGTCCCAGCGCCAGTTGTCCTGCACTTCGACGGCGAAACTGGTGTAGAAGGGATGATGGGTGTAGGAGGTGATGCTGACGTAGTCGTTCCAGTCGAGGCCGAGGCTTGCGGCGAAGGTCTTGGGTGTGTACTCGCGTCCGTCGTAGGTGAAGGTCTCAGGCGTCTTGCCGAGGTAAGCGTCAAGGATGCCCTGCAGACCGGGTTTCCACTGGGTGGAGATGGTCTTGCTCTTGCTCTCGGCGACAGCTTCGACGTAAGGCGTCATGACGCTGAAGAACTCGTTGAAGTTGGCCAGCGAGTCGCCGATCATGGTGCCGGGGCGGGCCATAGCCTCCTCGGGGATAATGCCGTGGTTCTTGATGGTGATGAGGACGTCGCCAGCGGAACCGCCCTGCGAGAAGTCGCAGTCGCCATGCATGCGCACGGTAACCTCAGCGCGCTCCATGTAGTCCTTGTTGCAGACGAACATCTCGGCCAGATCGTAGGTCTTGCCTGTCTTCTTGAGGATCTCGCTCTCGAAGAAGCTGAGGGTGGAGTAGGCCCAGCATGTACCCGAACGGTTCTGGTTTTTGACGCTGGTGATGGGCAACTGCTTGACGATGGTGAAGACGGGTTTGTTTGATTTCTCTTCCTTCTTCTTCTTGTCGGCTGCGAAAGTGGGCATGGCCACTAGAGCTGCCAACAAGCAAATAAGTAATTTTTTCATTTGAAAGGTGATTAAGGGGATTATTGTTAGGATGTTATTTCTCGGGATTTCGAAATTTCAACTTTTCCGCTCGGCGCTTGCGACGCTTCGCTTGCGAAGAACTTTTCAACATTTCAACATTTCAACTTTTCAACTTTACTACCTCTTGGCCAGGAACTCCTCGACTTCGTCGATGTGGTAGGGGATCATCTTCTCGCCGAGATAGCGGCAGCCGTCGGCGGTGATGAGGAGGTCATCCTCGATGCGGATGCCTCCGAAGTCCTTGTAGGTCTCAATGGCATCGAAATTGAGGAAGTCGGCACAATGGCCACTGGCTCGCCACTCGTCGATGAGGGCGGGAATGAAGTAGATGCCGGGTTCGTCGGTCATGACATAGCCTTCGCGCAGACGACGTCCGAAGCGGAGGCAGTTGGTGCCGAACTGGTCGAGGCGCGGCTGTACCTCGTCGTCGAAGCCGACGTAGATCTGCCCAAGGCCTTCCATGTCGTGGACGTCCATGCCCATAGCATGTCCGAGCCCGTGGGGGAAGAACATGGCATGCGCTCCGGCCTCGAGGGCATCGTCGGTGTTGCCTTTCATCAGTCCTAAGGCCTTCAGGCCCTCGGTGATGACGCGAGCGGCCTCGAAGTGGACATCCCACCACTTCACGTCGGGGCGTGCTATCTCGAAGGCGCGGTCGTGAGCATCGACGACAATCTGATAGATGTCGCGCTGACGGGCATCGAAGCGTCCGTTGATGGGGGTGGTGCGGGTGTTGTCGGAGCAATAGTTCTCGTTGGTCTCGGCACCGCAGTCGCAGAGCATCAAGCGTCCCGCCTCGAGAGGTTGCGGCGAAGGATAGCCGTGCATGATCTCGCCATGCATGGAGAGGATGCTGGGGAAGCTGGTGATGCAGCCTCGGGAGGAAGCGATGCCACTGATGCGTCCGGCTATCTCCTGCTCGGTGACGCCGGGACGGCACATGCGCATGGCCGTGGTGTGCATCTCGTAACCGATGGCACAGGCGCGCTCGATCTCGGCCACCTCCTCGGGTGTCTTGACGATGCGCTGCTCGATGACGGCACGGACGAGGCGGAGCGATGCCTGAGCACGCTGGTCGCGGGGATGGATGCCGGTGAGGTCCATGAACTGGATCATCTGGTCGTGGCGGTAGGGCGGCAGGAAATGGATCTGACGTCCGCTGTCGCGTGCATCTTGTACGAGGCTGTCGAGACGGCTCATGGGAGCGCTCTTGAGGGCGCCCGTCTGCGCGGCCATATCGGCGACGCTGTCGACAGAGCCGAACCATACGATGTCCTCGATGTCGATGTCGTCGCCGATGAGCCATTCGTCGCCCGAATCGGCATCGATGACGCCCACGAGGCCGTCGCGCTGCAAGCCGAAGTAATAGAGGAAGGTGCTATCCTGACGGAACTTGTAGCCGTTGGAAGGATAGTTCATCGGCGACTCGTTGTTGCCGAAGATGAGCACGAGGCCGTGCTCGATGCGCTGCCGCAGGACGGTCCGACGCGTGATATAAGTCTGTTTGGAGAACAACATAGGGTTGAGAGTTGGTTTGAAGCGTTAGCGTTGAGAGGAGGCAGGAGCAGGGGGTTGGTCAGTCCTGGAATTCGGGCAACTGCTGGAGGCGTTGACGCAGCATCAGCAGCACGGAGAACTGACCGCTGTAGCTAGTATTATCCCGCATCTGCTTCCTTAATTTTTTTATGTACATGCGCACGCACGCGGGCAAGTCGGGGATGTACATGCCAGGCGTGAGCTGGAAGGAGGGTGGCAGCTGCTGCATGTGAGCCTCAAACCAAGCGTAGCACTCCTCGCACTCCTCGGGCGTGAACTGAATCTTGTAGAAGGTATTCTCTGGCATGATTATTTTCTCAATCGTTTATTGGGTATCGTCGGACAGTCCTCCTACCACCCCGTTGCCGACAGGCCATTGGCCCGGTACCAGTCGAGGTCGTGGTAGGCATCGTCCCAGCCCACGTCGACATGGTCCTCGCTGGGCACGAAGACCGACACGCCGCCACAATGATCGGGGTCGTAGACGATCTGCATGGAGCGCGAGAAGGCCGATGACCAGTACTTCGAGATCAAGGAGAGGGGTACGGCCTGGCTGAACTGCTGCCGCCACTGGCCAAAGACGTCGCTCGGCAGCAGGTTGTAGAACAGGTTGACGATATCGTAGAATTCGGGATAAAGATCGGAACTGGTATAAGGATAGTAGTGCTGGACGCCGCGGCAGTAGAGCTCGGTGCGTCCCGCCAGCAGCTGCAGCAGGAGCGGCCGGGTGGCCGTGACCAACGCTTCGAGGCCTGCCGTTCGTATGGCAGACAGTTCGATGCCGAGATAGCCTGAAGAGCCTTCGCCCGTGACATAATAGTCGTAGTAGACGCGTACGGCATCGAGCAGCTTGCGCTCTGCCAACAGAGGCAGCATGAGCGAATAAGGGGCGCCATCGACAGGGAGTTCGGCAGGAGAACCTACGAGGTAGTCGGTGACGTGACGCAGCTGGTAGGCCACCTCGATACACTGCATGAAACAAGCATCGAAGAAGAGGTAGTCGGTGTGGGGATGATGGGCGAGCACGTTGGCCAGCGTCTGCACGGCCATCTTCGTGCCGAGGTCGCTGTTGGCATTGCGTCGGTTGTTGTCGATGCCGAAGGTGCGGCGACGCGGCGCCTGCTGGCGCTCGGGAATCCAGCCGGAAGCGTGACTCCAGAGCACCATGCCATAGTGGCGCGAGGGATAGTCGCGGAAGATGTCGGCGAGGACCAGCTCCATGTCGGCGCTATCGGTGGAACAGATATTGCGGCCGTAGGTCTTGGCCAGACGCAGGGAGTGGGCGCTCGTACCCACGAGTATGCGGCTGGAGTAGGTGTCGTCGATGAAGACGACGACGCGCGTGCTATCGGGCAGCTTGGCGACGCCTGCCGCAATCTCGGCCGAGTCCATCTCAACGATCTCGGCGAGCGTGTTCTCGGCTGCCATATAGATGATGACGGTGTTGCGAGCCATCGTTCCGACAACCGGCTTCGGGTCATCGGATTTGTGGCAGCCGACGAGCAGCGAAGGCACGAGAATCAGGCCCACGCAACACGCGAGAAGAAGGCTAAACAGCTTTTTCATGCCGCAAAATTAGCGTTTTTTCCTGAATCTACATACTAAAAACGTTTTCTATTTCGTTTCTTTAAGAAAAAACTATCACAATGCAGTGGACAGACCGCATCCGGCAGGTGAAAATCGTCCTTTCAGTGGTCGCGACCATCATCTGCGCCGCCTCGCTGATCTGGTCGCATTTCCTAGTGCGTGACCTCGCCCTCGAGGAGGAGCGCAACATGGAAGTGTGGGCCGAGGCCATGCGCTCGCTGAACCAGGCCGACGAGAGCACCGACTTGTCGCTGGTGCTGAAGGTGATCAACAGCAACAACACGATCCCTATTGTCGTGCTGTCGTCGGACGGGACGGTGCAGACGTTCCGCAACCTGCGCATCCGCCATGCCGAGAGCGAGGCCGACACGCTGGCCGTCGTAGGCGAGATGGGACGGCGCATGAAAGCCGACGGCAACCACATCCGCGTCTACCTCGACGAGAGCGACTTCATGGAGATCTGCTACGACGAGAGCATCATGATCAAGCGCATGGCCAGCTACCCCTATATCCTGCTGGGCGTGGCGCTCATCTTTGCCGTCGTAGCGCTGATAGCTCTCACCAGCAGCAAACGCGCCGAGCAGAACAAGGTATGGGTGGGACTGTCGAAAGAGACGGCCCACCAACTGGGCACACCCATTTCATCGCTCATGGCCTGGACACAGGTGCTCCACGAGACCTACCCCGACGACGACTTGCTGCCCGAGATGGACAAGGACGTCAAACGGCTGCAGATGATTGCGGAGCGCTTCTCGAAGATCGGCTCGCAACCCGAACTGCGACCCGAGAACCTCAACGAAGTCATCGCCCATGTAGTCGACTACATCGGGCGCCGCACCAGCAACCGCGTCAACATCACAACACGCCTCCCCCAGCAGCCGCTCTACGCTAACCTCTCGGCACAGTTGTTCGAATGGGTGGTCGAGAACCTTTGCAAGAACGCCGTCGACGCCATGGACGGGCAAGGCGACATCACCATCTCGGTCTTCGAGG
>CADCOX010000181.1 GCA_902803195.1 uncultured Bacteroidales bacterium | reverse complement strand
TGATGTCGACTCACTCCGTCAGGCTATCAGCAGTTCGCTGACGCAGGTCTTCAATTCGCTCATCACGATAGTCGTCACGTTCACGTCAATGATTGTCCTCAGCGTACCCTTGACTATCGTTTCCATCCTGTTGTCCATTCTGATGATGTTTGTGACGACTAAGCTCGGCACGATCTCGCGTCGGCATTTCCGCCAGCAGCAGGAGAGTCTGGCTCGCGTCAATGCTTTCATTGAGGAGATGGTCTCAGGGCAGAAGGTGGTGAAGGTGTTCTGTCATGAGGACGAAGCTATCGGCGAATTCGAGCAGATCAACGAGCAGTTGCGTTTTAGTGCCAGTTCGGCCAATCGTATCGCCAATATCGTCATGCCTATCAATGGCAACTTGGGTAATTTGGGTTACGTCCTTATCGCTGTCGTCGGCGCTGCCATCGCATTGCATCCCAACTTCTCACTTTTCACTTTCCACTTTTCACTCTCCCTTGGTACGCTTGTCAGTTTCCTCACGCTCAACAAGCATTTCACTCAACCTATCAGTCATGTCTCGCAGGAGATTAACAGCGTTCTCAACGCCTCCGTGGGAGCCGACCGCATCTTTGCCTTGATGGACGCTGAGCCTGAAGTCGACGAGGGTACGGTCGAACTTACTCATCCCGAGGGGGATGTTGATTTCCGTCACGTCGATTTTGGCTATACGACAGAGAAGCAGATTCTTTTCGATATCAACATCAATACCTCGCCAGGTCAGAAGATTGCCTTCGTGGGCGGTACAGGCGCAGGCAAGACGACAATCATCAACCTCATCAATCGTTTCTACGAGATTCAGCAGGGGCAGATTCTCTTCGATGGCATTCCCGTATCAGACATTCAGAAGAGTAGCCTTCGCCGTTCCCTTGGGATGGTGCTTCAAGAGACGCATCTCTTCACGGGTACGGTGCTCGATAATATCCGCTACGGCCGCCTCGATGCTACTGATGAGGAGTGTCGCGAGGCTGCCATTCTGGTGGGTGCCGACGATTTGATCCGTCGTCTTGCGAATGGCTATGAGACGGTCCTCACAGGCGATGGCGGCAACCTCAGTGCCGGCGAGCGCCAGCTTATTGCCATTGCGCGTGCAGCAGTAGCCGATCCGCCTGTGCTCATCTTGGACGAGGCGACTTCTAATATTGACACACGCACCGAGGTCTACGTCCAACAGGGAATGGACCGCCTCATGCAGGGACGTACTACTTTTGTCATTGCGCATCGCCTCAGCACCGTCCGCGGCGCAGATCAGATCATTGTCCTCGAACGTGGCCGTATTATTGAGCACGGAACACACGAAGAGCTGATAGCTTGCCGTGGCAAATACTATCAGCTCTATACGGGCAACGAACTGTAGGTCAGTTCTCTTCGGTGCTTGATGCCTTTTACTTCACAATCACTTTCTTGCCGCCTACGACGTAGACGCCTTTCTTCATGGATGTGCTACTGTTGACCACGCGTCCGCTCAGGTCGTAGATGTTCTGATTCTCGTGAATGCGGGTGCTGGCGTTGATATCGCGTATAGCATCGAAATCGGGGTCGGTACTTAGGATGATGTATCCAACGCGTTCAGTGGCAGACCGAGTGCTCGACAACACCTTGTCTTTGTCGCTCTTGTCCACCTGCATGCGTACGCGGCCGTCGGTCGTGGGTGTCGAACTGGAGCCTACGCGTAGGATGGCTGCGGCGTCATAGTCGTAGCTCTGCAGCTGAACCATCATCTCAGCGTCTTGCAGTTCCATCGGATAATCAATCTGCTGAACAGCCGTCTTGAAGGTCAGCGTCGTATCGCCCACGCAGAAAAGTGTGCCGGCGCCGTTGCTTGACATGCCTTTCTCGATGGCAAGGTAACCCACTCGACGAGCGGTCTTGCCCGTGGTGATATTACTCTCGAGCATCATAGCCATCTTGAAACCTTCGGGGGTGACATCCCACACGCGCCACATACATGGCTTGGCGGTGGCCGCTGAGGTGAGGGGGGCAATCATTACGATGGGAGCAGTCTTGAAGGGTTGTGCGAAGCGGACTTCGGTCACGTCAAAGCTGATGTCGGTTTTTCCGTCAGCATTGGTAACATAATCAGCCTCATAGTCGAGCGTGCCGATTTTCCCGTGTCCGGGCTTGGCCGCGATGAAGGTAGATGTTTCTTTGGTGTTGGACGTCGCGCTTTCGTCGGCAGCCCAGCGGTTGATGCGATAGCGGAAGTAACCATAGTTGTCACCAATCGTGTTGATGTTCATCAGGTTGTCTACAAGTCCGACACCGTTGTTCTTGTTAGAGACACTGCCGCTGACGACGATAGGCTCATTGTCCGCAGCGAAAGGATGCAAGAAGTAGGTGAAGATCTCTTCGAGCGGTACGGAGGTGATCGTGCCGAACTGCATGTCGGCTGTACCACGGGCACTGGCGAGGGTGTTGGTGACCACATCGGATGTCACCGTGGAGTTGTTGTACATCTTCTCCTGTACGCGATAGCTGTAGGCTGCAGGCTCTGTGATTGTGTCGTTATAGGTCATGCTGGACTTCTCCTCAATCTCTGCGCCTGTCCATTCGGCAATAGTCGTCCAGAGGCCCGTACCTAGTCGGCGCTGCAGCATGACCGTGTTCGCGAGGTCGCCGTTGAGGGGCGTCCACGTGAGTTTGCAGATGGAGGTGCTGGGCGTAAAAGTAGCCTTGAGGTTGTTTGCGGCCTTGGCAGGGGGATTCTTAGGGATGTAGTTACCGTAGCCCGTATAGCCAGGGCCGTTGGTCTTCATCGTAGCGAAGTACTCTCCGGCGGGCGTAAGTTTACCGTCTCTCAGCATCTTCGAGCAATTGCGTTCGCTGTTCCAGTAGAAATACCTCTCGCATGCTGGGTTCGAGTTGAGGTTGTCGAGGATGCGGCTGACGACCGTCTTGTTGAGTTGCAGATCAGCAGCCGTAGGGTTATCCAGGCTGGAGGCTTCCTTGAAGATTCCGCTGCCACCGCTCCATGAAGCACCCCAAACCCATTCGGTTATCCACACGGGCCGCTTGAACGTCTGGGCCCAGTTATTGACATTCGTAGTGAATGATCCTTCACCCCAATATCCGTGGAGGTCGATGATGTCGCAACGCCATCCGCGTTTGTCGATTTCGTTGAGGAAGTCGGCAAGGAAGCCCGTCGCATTCCAATAGTCGCTGCCGTCCCATGACGACGGGGTGCAGAGGCGCATACCGGTTGCCATCGCTGCCTCCCAGTTGGCAAGAATCTGATCCATGGTCCAAGTCCCGTGGTCGCTTTGGTTACGAGGCTCATTGTTGTTCTTCAAGTGCGGCGAGTAGTCCACTCTTCCGCATTCGGCTGGCGAAGGCCAGCTCTCATCGATGCGATGGGGTACACATTCAGCATCGGGAAGCATACTGCTGCCAGGGCTCCAGGTGAAAGTCGTTTGCCCATTGAGCTTGGCCAAATCTGATGCGCTGACGTCTGCGACGCCAGCTTTGCTTGTGTCATACCACTTGAAGAGGCGGTACGACGAGATGCGCTGGTCCATCAAGTTAGGAAGGGTTACCTCGAGGTCAGCGTCATTGGCGATGAAGCAGCGGCTGTAGCCTTTACCTGCTTTCTTCAGGGCGAAGGTGACCATATAACCACGCTTGAGGCGGAAGCTGCGGATGCGGTTGTTCCAAGCATTGGGAACGTTCTTCATGTATCCTCCCGAGTGGCCTTCGGTGAAGCTATTGTTGCTCTCGCCTTCGAAGTTCTTCTCGTCGTAGACGGTGAGCGGGCGGAATAGCGTACCGCCGTAGGGCAGCAGGATGGCGCCGCGGTCGTAGAGCTTCAGTTGGCAGTTGCCTCCGTCGGTGGCTCGCTTGCCGTTGATGGTGATGTACTTCAGGAAACTCTTGGCCTTTGAGGGCTTGAGGCTGTCGAAGATGACGACAGCATGCTCCGTATTGACAATGTCAAGGCTTGCGTCGGCAGTGAAAGGGGTAGTGCCGCTGATGTGGTAGTCGACATCTTCGGTCAGGCTCAGCGCTTCCGTCACTTGTTCTACGGTCGTTTTCGTGTTCTTTGCCCAAGCGGTAGCGAGGGAATTCGCAACAAGCAAAGCGATCAGTGAGAGTCTTTTCATAATATATCTTGATGATTGTTAGTTAGTTATTCAATGGCCTAAACGCCAGTTGGCGCGAGTCCTTTTGTCGTGTCAGCGGTAGTCGTCGGGGCCGAAGGCTGCTTCGATGAAGACTTTACCGGTTGAGTCTGAGTTGTAGCGGTAGGTAAGGACGAAGCCCTTGTCCTTGTAGCGCTTCAGATGGAGGTCGTTGCGCACGCTCTCGAGGAGTTGTGCACGGAAGGTCTCTATGGCCTCAGTGGTCAGTAGCGAGTCATTGTCCAATTCGCCGACGACAGTGTAGTAATAGGTGAAGCCTGCAGGCTCGCTCACGTAAGTCATACTGTCCATGCGGATGTACGCGTCGACCATGCGAGGACATTCGCGCTCGCTATATTCTTTGGCCTCGCGACGGCAGCGGTCTTCGAACGACTCGGTGCAAGCTGTGAAGCCCAGTGCGGTGATAGCCGTCAGCGCCACAGCGGTGAAAGTGGGGAGTAGGATTCTTTTCATCATAGTTGGTCTTGCTGTTGTTTCAGCTGTTCCAGCGCGTGCGAGAGCTGGTCGGGACAACTGGTAGGCCTTTCGCCGCAGGTGGTGCCGCGCAGCAGGTTGATGACCTTGTCCACCTCCATGCCTTGCACCAGTTTGGAGATGCCTTTCGTATTGCCGTTGCAGCCTCCGTAGAACGTCACCTTTTCAATGATGCCGTCCTTGGCCGTCACCTCGATGGCCTTGGAGCAGGTGCCTTGGCAGGTGTAGAGGGTGGAAACCTCAGCCCCCGAAGACCCCGCCCTCCCTGAGAGGGAGGAGGCGGAATCTTTCTGAGTGGATATATTCTTATTCATTCAATGAATTGACATTTGATATGTTTACAATTCTTGGAAACTACCACTCCCTCCCTCGCGGGGAGGGTAGGGGGTGGGGCTTTGGATGCGTGGAGAGCCTTTTTATTGGGCTGCTTCTGGGACCTTTAAGTCAAGATAGAGTTCGTCAAGCTGCTTCTGTTCCAGACGGGCAGGAGCATCGAGCATGACATCGCGGCCGCTGTTGTTCTTCGGGAAGGCGATGCAGTCGCGGATG
>CADCOX010000180.1 GCA_902803195.1 uncultured Bacteroidales bacterium | reverse complement strand
CGCGAGGCATAGCCGTTCAGATGGCCGTCGCGATAGCGGATGCGTTCCAAGTTGCGGCAGAAATCAGCGAAGCGCGTGCTCCCCTGCTGCGTCGTCAGCGCCAGCGCCAACACGTTCTCCACCAACGTCGTACAGTCCAGTTCGCGCAGGTTTACAGCCAACTCCTCGCGAGGGTTCACCTCCAGCGTCTTGCCTACGTAAGGCAGACCCTTCAGTTGCTCTGCATAGTACAGCATGAGGTTCTCTCCCGCAGGACATTGTTTGCCCTTCGTGAGCAGACCGACCACCTTCACGCTGTCGGCTCGTTGGTAGGTGATGCCCGCTGCACAGAGTGGCATCAGGAGCATGACGAGGCATGCAAAAAGTGTAGGAATGGGGTGTCGCATCGTTAACTTCTCCTTATTTTTCGACAAAAGTACAACAAAATTGCGAAACAACGAAAAAAATGCACTACTTTTGCGCCATGAAACGACAAATGCTCCTTTTCTGCCTCCTTTTCGGCGGCCTCGTTGCCGCTCTCGCGCAGCAGACACGCAGCCTCTCCGAACAGATTCGCACCGTGCAAGTCATCGTCGCGGGCGACCCGCTCCTGCCCCCCGTGGCTCAGCTGGGCAAGCGCGTTGAGATTGGCTTCGACGCCCTCACGCACGAGTACACGCGTTATATATATAAGGTGGAGTTCTGCAACGCCGACTGGACCGTCTGCGACGAGGTCTTCGAGAGCGACTACCTCAGCGGCTTCAACAACCGACCCATCGAGGACTACGAGACCAGTTTCAACACCACTGTCCTCTACACCCACTACAGCGTAAGCTTCCCCAACGACGACACGCGCCTGCTCCTGCCCGGCAACTACCGCGTCAGCGTCTATGCCGACGAGCGCGATGCCAGCGACGAACCCGTCCTCGAGGCTTGCTTCTCGCTCTATGCGCCCGAGATGAGCATACAGGCCGAGGTGAGCAACAACACCGACGTCGACTTCAACCAGCGCCACCAGCAGGTCACCTACGCGCTCGGCTACGGATCGCGACGCGTCGTCGACCCACAGCGCGAACTCCACACCCTCGTCATGCAGAACCGACGACTCGACAACGCCGTCATCGACCTGCCCCCCAACATCACCAAGGGCACCGGAGCCGAGTGGACGCACCGCCGCGAACTCATCTTCCCCGCAGGAGCCGAGTACCACAAATTCGAGATTCTCGATGTTCGGCTCAACGGCATGAATGTCGACCGCATGGCGTGGATCGACGAGCAGTACCACGCCACCCTCTTCGCTGTCACGCCCCAGCACAACTACACCTACGACCCCGATGCCGACGGCGCCTACGTCGTCCGACACTCCGGCGACGAGGACAACGCCACGATGAGCGAGTACCTCTTCGTTCACTTCCTGCTCCAGACGCCACGCCTCGACGGAGGTGACGTCTACGTGACAGGCCAGTGGGACAACGGCTTCCCCGACCCGCAATGCCTCATGCACTACGACGACAAACTCCACGCCTACGAGTGCGCCGTACTCCTCAAGCAGGGCTACTACAACTTCCAGTTCCTGCAGCCCGACGACCGAGGCGTAGGTCAGACCGCCCGCACCGAAGGCGACTTCTATCAGACTGAGAATGAGTACCAAATCCTCGTCTACCACCGCCCACAAGGTGCCCGCTACGATGCCTTCGTAGGCTATGCCCGAGTGCAATCCAACGCCAACCGATAAGCCGTTTTGAAGCCGCTTGAAGGCCGCTTGAAGGCCGCTCAAACGCCGCTCAAAGGCCGCTCAAAAGTCAACTTCGCCCCCCTCACTCCAAAGCGCTCCCACCCAACGCCAAACTTAGCACCCCACTCCACCTCCACCTATGGACTTCATCAGACACTTCTTTCAGCAGATGGGCGACATGCTCAGCATACCCTGGTCGTTCGTCATCCTTGAACTCATAGGCACCCTCGCCGGCGCCGTCTCGGGAGCACGCCTCTCAGCCGCCAAGCAGTTCGACCTCTTCGGAGCCTTCATCGTTGGCACCGTCACGGCCGTGGGCGGCGGTACCACGCGCGACCTCCTCATCGGCAAGACGCCCTTCTGGCTCGAAGACCCCATCTACCTCCTCACCTGTCTGTTCGGCCTCATCTGGGTCATCGCCTTCCGCCGGTGGCTCGTCCGCCAGAACAACACATGGTTCCTCTTCGACTGCATCGGCTTCTCGCTCTTCAACGTCATCGGTATCGAGAAAGCCCTCGGACTCGGCTTCCCCACCTGGGCCGCCATCTGCCTCGGCTGCATCACCGGTGCCGGCGGCGGTATCCTCCGCGACATCCTCATCAACGAAGTGCCCCTCATCTTCCGCAAGGAGATCTACGCCACCTGCTGCCTCGCCGGAGGCGTCGTCTACGTCGTCTGCCTCCACTACCTTGGCTGGCGTCCCGAGGGCAGCGCCGTCCTCTCCTGCACCGTCGCCATCGGCATCCGCCTCCTCGCCGTCAAATACGGCTGGGGCCTCCCCACCCTCAAAGCCGAGGAGTAGCGCATTAAGTGGCTGAGCAAGAAGAACTTGACCCACTCGATGGGATGTGCCTCGAGATAGAGGCGGTGCTTCTCGATGTCCGCCTGGCTCATATTCTGGTCGACGGGGTGGCTCGATAGATGTCTTCCTTGTATTTTTCCCAGTCGAGAAGGGCATTTTCATCGATTTGCTTCATTTTTTTGAGAATTTGTTTGTTGTTCCAAAATAAATGCTTACCTTTGTACCGAAAACGATGGAGGTTTCACGCGCCCAATGGGCTTAGACCCGGGTTAACGCATTCCATCGCCCATACACCACCGCTTATAGCTGTTTCAGCTTGGGGTGGTGTTTCTTTTATACCTCATTTAGTGGAGTATGGTTGCTCGTTACCATAAGTCGGCCTTTCTGTTTTCACCAAGAAGTTACGGCCTCCAAATTTGATGCGAGTTGACTATTCAACCGAGCAAAGTTGACTATTCAGCAGCGGCGAGTTGACTATTCAACTGCGTCGAGTTAAGTAATCAACAATGACGAGTTGAGTATTGGACAGTGAGCTGTTGAGTAAGTGTTACCGTCACCGTCACCACTTGCACTTCTTGACTTTGGGCGTATGATAGCGAAAGAAGGCTCATCGGGGATACGATAGACCAAATAAAAGAGGAACTTATAATCTTTTTGCCTTAAATAGTGAATTATTCATGAGAAATGCAGGGAGAAAAAGCAAAATACGTTACCACTTATTCTGCCGTTTAAAAGAAGATGAAACGAAATAGTATCTGATTATCAACAGGTTAAGAAAACCAGTATTACTATATACCATTTTCCCAGAGCTATGTGAAGAAGTGCAAGTGGTGACGGTGACGTTTTTTGGGGGTAGAAGTGTGCCACTTTCCTCAATGCTACGAGCATTTCCGGCAATTATGCCCAAATTTTTGCAGATGAACCGTCGGAAAACAAAATTATACATTTTTTCCGATTATATGTTGGTGAGCATAGGAATTTGTATTATCTTTGCGGCAAATTTTAAAGATAATATATGATTCTTGAATTCCAAGCCCGATATGCCAACTACTTTTCCCGCCCAGAGGTTGCTATTTCCTGGGCAGATTCAATCTGTAATCAGATTGGGGAATGCCTATGCCCGCTGGCTGAAGGCCGAAAGAACGGTGGCATGATGGTGTGGTGGGTAGCTATCAAGGAAAGTCAATACTGCGGCATTCTCAAGGACAATTTACAATACGCTCAGGCGGCTTCACTCTTGAAGGATGCTTGGCCAGACTACTTCCCCGAGGTTGATTCGTTAGCGCAATCTTTTAAGGTCATCAACAACGAAGCCCACCAGACGAAACGAGATAAGTTAATAGATGCCCATGGACCTAAAATCCGTCGGTTCCTGACGGACATACTGCCGAAAGACCGTCCGCAGTTGAGCAGTAACTCTACTATTCTAGAGGTCGTAGAAGAAATAGCCGAGCAACTATTAGAAAAGGGCTACAATCGACAGCGTAGTTTCATCTATCACGGAATGCAGTTTGCCAAGGGAATGAACGTCGTGAATCCGCCTGTGGCCATTGTCACTTACCCCGATGATGAGTTTATTCGTTTAGGACAGCCGTCATCTGTTGTGCCCTTTGAATTTGTTGACGGAGTGCTGACAGAGAAACAAGCGCATTTTTTCCACAGTATGTACCTGCCTTTTGGCAATCGCCATCACCCCATCTTGGTCGCACGCAGCGTGGCTTCGGAGCGAGTAGTGGAAATGCTCTCGAACTGGGATTTCGGCTTATGTATTGTCAATCCTGACGGGACATGGCATCGACAACTATCGCGTAGCGTCAACGATTTCGAGGCTATCATCGCTGCCCGCCAGGCGCTCTTGAGCGGCAACTCCGACCAGCGTTTGATTGTTTATAACAGTTCTGGTTTCACGACCTTGCCAGAATTGTTGAGACGCTATGGCTGCTGCGTACGAAAGGATTGTCTGCTCAAGCGTCCCATTCTTTCTCGCGACGGAATCAAGAAAACGTCCTACGACTACTTGCTGGAGGTCCGTTGCAATATGAATGGTCATTGCGTAACGGACAAGAATCTGACAGACTTGGCAGCCTTGTTGAACGTTAGGTATTCCTATGGCTACTTACCCGACTATCAGTTGGAGCTGTGCGACTTCGACGCTAATGAGATAACCATTAACCTCTCGCTCACCGACAGCACCGGTCGCGGGCGCTTCACCCTCGGACATGGATTAGGGCATATGGCGCTGCAGAAGCCCTACGTAAACAACAATCTTGTCTACACGTGTGGCCAGAGTTATACGACATTATATCCCGGCACATTCCCGAGCGATGACATCAGTTGGTTGGAGTGGCAAGCCGATCAGTTCAGTCACTACTTTCTGATGCCCGATGCAATCATCCAGAACGTATTCTCACTTTGCGTTGACCCCCGTACCCGACGTATGGGCAAACTCTATGTCGATGACAATCCTTGGAATCTGTCCCCCTTCAAGTTAGCCATGCATGATATGTCTGTACGCTCGAGGATGTCTGTTTCAGCCCTCACCTATAGGCTGAAAGAGATGGGGCTGCTCGATGACCGACGCGTGGGCATTCAAAATATCAACCTTTGATACCGATGGCAAAACACCGCTTAAGCCCCCTAAATACCCAATTATATAACCCTGAAGAAGCGATTATATAACCTTACCCTCAAATTATATAACCTTCGGCGACTTATATAACCTTTGTGAGGCTGCCCTTGACGGGTGTGCCTGGAAATTTGTACCTTTGCATCATAAAACAATTTTTGCTGTTTTATGCACACAAAAGGTTTCCCCCTCCAAGTCGCTCCCACCGCGGAGCGCCGCACGGACAACACAGAGAGCCGTAGCGAGTACATTAACCACAAAAATGGACAGCGACCGCCCAAGCTTGCAGAACTGCCCGTAGCGCTGCAGACATTGCTAGCACCTATGCCAAAGGAGTTCTCTATGCAGACGCTCATCGTGGCTTTAGCTGCTCTCGGGGTCTATATGCCTCGATTACGTTTCAAATATACCTACGACGTGCGCCTGCATGTGCCCGTAGTACAGGTGTTGATTGAAGCGCCACAGAGCGGCAACAAGAGCATCATCGACTTCCTTGTCGGTCGCATCATCCGACTGTTGCGCAGCCGTGACAAGGGATTCCGCCGCATCGAACAAGACTTTAAGGACAACTCGCAGAGTGAGCCCGATGCCAGCGGAAAGACACATGCACGACAGCGACCGCTGAAGCCCATCGTAACCCTCGGAGCCACCATCTCACGTACCGAACTTACCATCCGTGCCGATACGCCCGAACGCCTCTACAACAACGAGCCACTCATCCTCTTCCTCTACTGCGAAGAGATTCAGGAGATGGTCGACAACAACCGGAAGGACTTCAGCAAACTGGGAACGGCCTTCCGTAAGGGCTACGACTTCGGCTCTACGCTGGACCAGGACTATGTGACGTCCTACTCCGCCACTCCCGACCTGCTGCTAACCATCATCGCCATGGGCACGCAAGGCGGCATCAACAACTTCATGTCCGATACGGAACTGGAGCAAGGAGGTGTCACGCGCAAGATCATGCTTCATCTGCCCGGAGAATTGGGCGATGATGCCCCTTCCCTTCGCGACTACACCCATGAGGAGGATGTTGTCATCGACAAACTCATCGACTCGCTGATGCAACATACGTACTCGCCTGATGGGAAGTCCTTGATGCCCATCAAACGACTCGACTTATCATGGCTCGACACGACGGTACAGACGTGGTGTAGCCGAATCCGCAAGGAAGTGAAAATCAGCGGTAGCCTGGCGCTCGACACGTTCTACAAGCGAAGCAGCGTAAGTGCGTTCCGCCTGACAGCTATCTTGGCCTACCTCTTTGAACTCGAAGCAACTGAGCACCCCGGCAACTGGCAGGCAGTCTGCCGTAGAACCTACACGTATTTTGCAGGCCTTATACTTGATGCCATGCTCAGTGAATGGGGAGGACGCTATGAGGCTCTCGCGGCCAAGCAGACTCGCAATCGCGAGGGCATGCAAACTTCGCTCTACGGCGAGTGTCCCGATGAATTCACACGTGATTGGTTTGACAACCTTGTGGCCAGCCGTGGCGGCTCTACACCAGCACGTAAGCATATCTGTCAATGGAAAAAGAATGGCTGGATTACCGAACAACAAGAAGAGGGTGTCATCCTTTACGACAAGACCGCAAAAGGGCTTAAGGTGCACGAGCGCTTCGCTCATCCAAGGCGGAAAGGGGGTGCGGAATGAACGACTATGAATTCCGCCGACTGCGCCAACGCGCTATAGAACGAGACATGACCGACGTATGCCGGGACCTGGGCATCGAACTAAGCACGCGCGGCAGGTGGCGCGTGTGCCGATGCCCTAACCTCGAGCACGAAGACCGCCATCCCTCATGCCGGGTCAACGTCAATACAAACCGTTTCCGCTGCTTCTCCTGCGATGCTCATGGCAATAATATTGACCTCGTACTTATGGCACGCCGTTGCAGCTACAACGAGGCGGTGCGCTTCATCACAGGCGAGAATGTCGAATTGAAGAATGTGCAAGATGCACCTCCTGACACAACGCCTGCAATGGCCAACCTACTCGACATCCAATGGCTCCACGAACTTGTTTCGCCCCGCGACTATTATCAATGCCTTTCACCTTGGGCCAAGGATTTCCTTAGCAAGCGACGCATAGATCCTAATATCATCAATACGAAGGGTATTGTCAGCATTGATCGTCCCGTAGCGACTCAGCGGACTAAGCGCAAAAGTTCGAAGGGACACCTCTATACGCCAACATTCCCTGCACCTTCGCTGCTCTTTCCCTATCGAGACGAGAACGACATCATAATCAATCTGCAAGCACGCCTTGACAAACCTGATGTCAACCAACAGCGCTTCCATTTCCCTCCTGGCTGTCACACATCACTATGGAATCCGCATGACGCGCTCAAACTGCCTGATGGCTCCGACCTTTGGCTCTGCGAAGGCGTAAGCGATGCCATGGCCCTCATGACATCAGGTCGACCAGCACTCGCCATAGCCTCTGCAACAAGCCTTACGCAAGAGGCTTCGGACTTCATCGCACAACAGTCGACCCGCTTGCGCCTGCATATTTATCCTGACAATGATGCGCCTGGACAACGTCTCTACCAACAGCTCCTCGGCATCAGTTCATCAATACGCCGTCATTGTATACCGGACGGCATCAAGGACTTCGGCGAAGCTTGGGCGAAAGGAGTTATTGAAAGTCGGTCACCTGCATAGCGCCGTCGCCATCAGGTTGAGTTGCTGACATTGCTGAACGGTGATGGCGCGGTGGTCGTTGTGATGCTCCCAGGGAGCGAGGAGGAGGAGACGACCTGCGGCACAGGCATCGAACTGCTCGCCGCGAGGCTTGGTCAGGGGGGTGAAGCCATTCTCCACGAGGACGATGAGGGGCAAGTGGGCATCGAAGGCAGCACGCATGACGGCCTTCTCGCCAGGCGAGATGGAGGGCGAGACGAGAATGGCTCCCTTACGGGCTGCTGCCATGTAGCGAGCCACCTCTTCCTGAACTTGGGTTTGGGTGCTGCGGCGCGACACGCGAACCTGCAAGCGGCACGGCCTGACAAGCAGCTCGAGGTTGCCGAGGGCAGCAAAGGTATAGCCTTGCCACGCGACGTTGAAGTGTGGGCGCAGGAACTCAGGGTGGGCACGCTTCAAGAGCAAGCGACGTGGGTTGTCGGCAAGGTAGTGCTTCCACGCTTGTAGCTCATCGTAGGTCTTCAAGAGCAGGTCGTTGTAGCCGAGGGCGAAGAGCCGAGGCTGCGAGGGGGAGAGATGCTGCGGCACAGCCGCACCCTGCACGGAAATGGAAGGAGAGGGCGAAGAGGAACGAGAGGGCGAAGAGGAAGGAGAGGGCGAAGAGGCAAGAGAGGGCAAGGAGGAAGGAGAAGGCGAGGAGCAAGGAGAAGGCGAAGAGGAAGGAGAGAGCGAGGAGGAAGGAGAGGGCGAGGAGGCAAGAGAGGGCGAGGAGGCAAGAGAGGGCAAGGAGGAAGGAGAAGGCGAGGAGGAAGGAGAAGGCGAGGAGGAACGAGAGGGCGAAGAGGGCAAGGAGGGCGAGGAGGGCGAGGAGGCAAGATACGGCGAGGAGGAAGGAGAGGGCGAGGAGGCAAGAGAGGGCAAGGAGGAAGGAGAAAGCGAAAAGGGCGAGGCGTCGGCAGCCTGCTCCGTGATTGCGTTTGGAGTAGGTTGCGGCTGTGCCGCAGCATCGCAGGTTCGTCGGTCGCCTGCGGTTCCTACCATCGCGCTCCATTTCCGTTCACAGCCTTTCTTGAAGCCGCCCAGCACATGGCCGAGGTGAACGGGAAGAGCCTCATGAACAAAGAGAATGCCATGCAGATGGTCGGGCATCATCTGGATGGATATCACTTCAATCTGAGGGTAGTATCGGGGGATGCCTAACCATTCGTCGCGCACCACTCGGCCTATAGGTGATAGCTCGATATGAGGAGCATCGGGGGCAGATGAAGCTGCGGAAGGGGTGCCAACGACCTTACCAAATAGCGGCCGCCGGCCTTCAACTTCCATGGTGATCATGTACATACGGCGCCCATGGTAGTCATTGTGGTCGTCACGGCGTTTCATGGAGGGCTTCTTCTCACCTGCATGACTTTTCTTACGGTCTATCTGTTCTTTGTTCTTCATAGGATAGCAATGGCTTTTCACGTCTGCAAAATTACAATTCTTTATTGAGAAGCCAAAACTTTTTGGCATTTTAATGTACCGTCATTCATCTTTTCGATGTTTAGAGATAATTAGGGAATCGCATACGGACCTTCATTCATTACTTAAATACCGACTAATGAATCATCTGATTTTCTGCGAAATAAAAGACGTAAATATTTGGTGGTTTCGCAGATTTTCCGTATCTTTGCAACGTCAAAGGAAGAAGGACGAAGGGCTGACGCAGCGCGCGAGCCGAGGCCACGGAGGACGGACTCTAGACAACGCAACCAACACTTTTCATTAACCATTAAATCGATTTTTACCATGCGAGAAAGTATCAAGTACAGCGTCAACGAACGCCCCAACCCCATGAACGCGGAGGAGGCTCCTAAGGCCTATGCCAACATCCAGCACCAGAAGACGATCACCCTGCCCGAGCTGGCCGACCACATCGTAGACCACGGCTCGCCGTTCTCCAGCGGCTCCATCCAGGGTATCCTCGTGGACATGACCAAGTGCATCTCCGAGGCGCTTATGGAGGGCAACAACGTCCACCTGGGCGACCTGGGCGTGCTCAAGACCACCATCACCAGCGAGGGCGCCTCTGCCGGTACCGACAAGGACGGCAACCCCAAGACGGCATCGGAGATGTTCACCGCCTCCAACATCAAAGGCATCAACGTGAACTTCACCCAGTCGAAGAAGCTCATGGACAAGCTGGCCGAGGCTACCTTCGAGGTGACCATCACCCGCGAGGCTCAGCAGGCTGCCCTCCGCGCCCAGAAGCGTGGCGAGACGCAGGCCGACTGGACGAAGCCCACCGAAGGCTCCGAGGGCGGCGAAGGCGGCAACGGCTAAGCAGAGGCGCTCAAGGCTAAGGGCTGAGCAAAAGCGAAGGATTCTCAAAACGAAGGGCTTCCAAGGCAGAGGTCAGCTCCAAGGCTAAGCGAGGGCACCTATAGCGGCCTTGAGCCAGTCGCCGCCAATGCGAGTGAATAGTTATACGTCCGCTTAAGGACGCACAAAAAGAAGAAGGGGGTACGCACATTGCGCACCCTCTTCTTGTGTGAATAAGTCGGAAACCGCTTACGAAGGCAGCCCGACAGAATCCTGCTTACTGGAGCGTACCAGCCTCAGCAGCCTTGATCATCTCGTCGCTGGCATAGAGATAAACCTCCACGCGGCGGTTCTGAGCCTTACCGGCTGCGGTGCTGTTGTCAGCCACGGGGTTGTCCTCGCCCAGGCCGGCGACTTCCTTGATCTGGCCAGCGGCGACGCCCTGCTTCAGCAGATAGCTGCTGACGGACTGAGCGCGCTCCTGCGAGAGCTGCTGGTTCTTCTGCTTGCTCTGCTCTGCGGTGCTGTTCTTCCAGCCTTGGTTGTCGGTGTAGCCGATGATACCTACGCTCATGTCGGAGTTGGGAATCAGCACGTTGGAAGCGAAGTTGTTGAGCGAGCTCTGAGCGACGGCGTTGAGAGCCGACTTGCCCGTCTGGAAGAGGATACCGCTGTCGAAGGTAACCTTAACGGCCTGATAGCCATTGCCGTCGACGACGCTCTCAACCTGAGCATTGGCGATACGCTCGGCTTCAGCCTTAGCCTTGTCCATCTTGCGGCCGATGAGCACGCCAGCGGTCGTACCAGCTACTGCACCAGCAGCACCGGCGATGCCAGCCCACTTGCCCTTATTGCCACTCTTAGCCAGGATAGCACCGAGAGCCGAACCGAGGGCTGCGCCGCTCGAACCGCCAATCATACCGCCCTTGGCAGTGTTGGTCATGTTGCAAGAATTGAATAGCAGTGCGGCGCAGAGGCCGAGTGCATAGAACTTTAATCCTTTCATGTTGTACTGTGTTTTAGTGAATAAAAGTGTTGTTTAAAGTAGCTTTCTGAGTGCAAAAGTACATAAATTCTCGATACAACGAAGCAAAACCGCAAGAATTATGCGATTCTTTGACGATATTTCACTAACTTTGCACCGCAAAAGACAAAAAAGATTAAGAAACACACTATGGCAAAAGAATTAAAGAACCTAACAAAACGAAGCGAGAACTACTCGCAATGGTACAATGAACTCGTCGTGAAGGCCGACTTGGCCGAGCAAAGCGACGTGCGCGGCTGCATGGTCATCAAGCCTTATGGCTATGCCATCTGGGAGAAGATGCAGCACAAGTTGGACGCTATGTTCAAGGAGACGGGCGTGCAGAACGCCTATTTCCCCCTGCTCATCCCGAAGAGTTTCCTCTCACGCGAGGCCGAGCACGTCGAAGGTTTCGCCAAGGAGTGCGCCGTCGTCACCCACTACCGCCTGAAGACCAACGAGTCGCACGACGGTGTCGTCGTCGACCCCGAGGCTAAGCTGGAGGAAGAGCTCATCATCCGTCCCACTTCAGAGACCATCATCTGGAACACCTATAAGAACTGGATTCACTCCTACCGCGACCTGCCGCTGCTGATCAACCAGTGGTGTAACGTGATGCGCTGGGAGATGCGCACACGCCTGTTCCTTCGCACGGCCGAATTCCTCTGGCAGGAGGGTCACACCGCCCACGCCACTCGCGAAGAAGCTGAGGAACGCGCGCGCATGATGCTCCATGTCTATGCCGACTTCGCCGAGAAGGTGATGGCCGTGCCCGTCATGCAGGGCGTCAAGAGCGAGACCGAGCGCTTCGCCGGTGCCCTGGACACCTACACCATCGAAGCCATGATGCAGGACGGCAAGGCGCTGCAGAGCGGCACCAGCCACTTCCTGGGTCAGAACTTCGGACGGGCCTTCGACGTACAGTTCCTCAACAAGGACAACCAGCCCGAATATGCTTGGGCTACGTCGTGGGGCGTCTCGACCCGCCTAATGGGCGCGCTCATCATGACGCACTCCGACGACAACGGCCTTGTGCTCCCGCCCGCTCTTGCCCCGATTCAGGTGGTCATCGTACCAATCTACAAGACCGAGGACGAGCTCAACCGCCTGCGCGAGTGCCTCGGTGCCATCGCCGACGAACTCAAAGGCATGGGCATCAGCGTTAAGCTGGACGACAACGACCAGAAGCGTCCGGGCTTCAAGTTTGCCGACTACGAGCTGAAGGGTGTGCCCGTGCGCCTCGTCATGGGACCGCGCGACATGGAGAACGGCACCATCGAACTCATGCGCCGCGACACGCTCGAGAAGGAGACCCTCACGCTCGAAGGCATCGCCCAGCACGTGAAGAACATCCTCGACGACATGCAGACCGCCATCTTCGAGAAGGCCCGCAAGTACCGCGACGAGCACATCTACGAGTGCGACAACTACGACGAGTTCAAGGAGCGCATCAAGGACGGCGGCTTCTTCCTCTGCCACTGGGACGGCACAGCCGAGACCGAGGCTCGCATCAAGGAGGAGACACAGGCCACCATCCGCTGCGTGCCCTTCGCCTTCGAGCAGACACCCGGCACCGACATGGTCAGCGGCAAACCCGCCAAGTACCGCGTCCTCATTGCCAGAGCCTACTAAAAGGCTTGTCGCTCATCACTCGCTATTCTTAGGCCCCATCCTAAACGCCCGCCTCCATGTCCGCTGCAAGAAACACTCACTCCACCACAACCTCCCCCTCCGTCCGCGAGAGGGAGGCAGGAGTAGAGTCGCACCGACAGGAGGGGAGCTTGCTCTGGCTGCCCACGCTCTTTGCTGCCGAGGCCATTCCCAGCGCCATGATCACGTTCGTGGCGCTGTTGATGTTTCTGCAGCTGAATATCGGTTGGGCCTATAGCACCTTGCTCTGCGGCCTGCTCTCGCTACCGTGGGTGCTGAAGTCCTTCGTGCGGCAGAAGGTGCGCAACGCGGGACGCTTCGCCTACGTGCTGCGGGGCATCGAAGGAGCCATCTTCGTGATGCTCTGCGCCCTTGCCTTCTGCTTCAACGGCTCGGCAGAGAGTCGCTACCTGGTGTTCGCCGCCCTCTTCGTGCTCTGCCTCTTCTGCGCGTGGCACGAACTGGCAGCTCGCATGTACTACGAACGTATGCTGCGTCCGCGGCAGCAACGCCTCTACAACAGCCCCAAGATGTTCTCGTCGCAGGCCAGCACGGTGTTCACCTATGGCGTGATGATTGTCGTCGTGGGTTCGCTCGAGGTATTCTACCACAACCGCCGCCATGCCATCGCCCTCTCGTGGAGCAGCGCCATCTATCTACTGGCAGGCCTCTACCTGCTGATTGTGCTCTACAACTTCTTCGTCCTGCGCTCGCCCCGCGTAGGCGACCGACGCCAAAGCGACTCGCTCGGCAATGCCGTAAGGGCCGAGGTGCACGTCATCGACCGCATCGCCCACAAGCCCCATTGGTTCACCGTCATCCTCTGCCTCTTCTTCTTCCTCCTGCCTCAGTCGCTGATGTTCTACACGCGTGTTCTCTTCCTGATGGCACCGTCGGCAGCAGGCGGGTTAGGGTGTTCGCTGCAATGGATAGGCTGGGCGCAGGGAACGGTAGGCGTGATGGCTTTCTCGCTCGGTTTGGGCCTCGGCTACCGGCTCAAATGGCGGCAACGTCTGTCATGGCCACAGGCCGTAGCCATGCCCCTTTCGCCTGTCGTCTACTACCTGATGACCCTCTATCCGCCATCGGGCTTGCTGCCCCTCTGCATCGCTACGTTCACGGCTCAGCTGTTCTTCGGCTTTGGCCTGAATGCCTGCATGGTCTTCATCCGCTACATCTCGGGCGAGCGCTACCGCAGCACCATCAACTATCTCTACATCCCGCTCATCTCGCTGGTCATGCTGCCCGCCGTAGCCTCCTCGGGCTGGCTCGTAGGGCGCATCGGCTTCCACCTCTTCTTCCTCATCGACATGCTGTTGGCCATCCCCGCTTGGCTGGCCGCTTACTTAGGTTTCCGATTCACGTCGGTCAACACCCCTAAACTTCCCGTTGCATGAACAATAAGCCCTATGCCTGGGTGCCTTCGCTCTATCTGGCCGAAGCGCTGCCTTATGTGGCTGTGATGGTCATCGCCACGACGATGTACAAACGTCTCGGCCTCTCCAACACCGACCT
>CADCOX010000179.1 GCA_902803195.1 uncultured Bacteroidales bacterium | reverse complement strand
TATTGTCTGACACCACGTTCACTCCAAGGCGTCCCATCGTCATCTACGATAGCCTTGTCGTCGCTAAAGGTGCTACGCTGACCCTCACGCCGGGAACACAACTGCTTTTCCATGATGAAGCCAGCCTCTGCGTGCAAGGCTGTCTAGTGGCCGATGGAACCGTCGAACAGCCCGTTGTGATGCGTACCGATCGTACCGACCATATCTTTGACTATTTGCCATACGACCGTCTGCCTGGCCGTTGGGGTGGCGTCCATCTCTATCCCGAGAGCCATGACAACCGACTCACAGGTATCGACTTACATGGCAGTTCCTATGGCATTCTCATCGATGCCCCAGCTGAAGGTGTCGAGCGTTCGCTCACCCTCGCAGGCTCTCGCCTCCACAACATCAAAGGGAATGGCCTCGACGTTACCGATGCGTTTATTGAAGTCTACAATACCGAGATTTCCAACACTCTCGGCCATTGTGTGACCCTATTGGGCGGCAATGCTACTTTCACCTATTGCACGCTGGCTCAGTTCTATCCCCTCAGTTCCAATCGTGGTAATGCGCTCGACATCAACGCCTTTGGCACCGACTCTACGGCCTATTACCATCCGCTCCATCGAGCTCATTTCGAGGGCTGTGTTGTCACGGGCTATGCTGACGATGTGATCATTATCCCCGACCTCAACAGCGACCATTGGCCCACGAGCGTAGTTAATCCTGTCATCGAGTTCTCGTTCAATCAATGTTTTCTTACAACCGTGATTCCCGAGGGTTCTACGCCCGAACAGGATTATCCCCGTCGTTTCACGGCTTGTGTTCTCGATGATCTTGAGTCTGACCTCAATCGCGAGCACCATTTCCGGCTCCTCGATACCCATGCTTTCCTTTATGACTTCACGCCTGTCGAGGAATCTCCGATTCGTGGTATCGCACCATCAGCTGCTTCAGCATTCCCTGTCGACCGCCTCGGCCACAGTCGTACTGCCGACAATGCCCCTGATGCGGGTTGCTATGAGTTCGTAGCGACTTCATTGAAATAGCACACATCTGGTTCTTCACACTATTCATGCCGCAACGCATCCACGGGGCGCAGGTGTGCTGCACGCCAAGTGGGCACGAGGATGGCGAGGGTGACGACGGCGAGCATCAGCAGGTACTGGACAACGCAGATGACGAGGTAGTGGAGCCAGAATATCTCTACCCAGTTGCGCTCCCGCCCCGTGCCGCTTAGGCTCAGGCCGGGGGAGAGGTCCATATTGATGGCGAACTGGAACCAGATGAGTTGTCCCACGATGCAGGCCAGGAGGGTGAGCAACGCCGCCTCGCCCCACACCATCAGAAAGATGTCACGCCGCTTGGCGCCGAAGCTGCGCATGATGCCGATGTCCTCCGTGCGCTTGCGCAGTTGCAGCCAGAAAGTGCCGAGGGTGCCCAGCACCACGTTCAGCAGGAACAGAGCAAGGAGGATGCCGAGGAGGGTGGTGGTCAAGGTGTAGACTCTGTTGCCACTCATCTTCTGCTGCCAATCTTTATAGGTCTGCACAGAGACGAGGAAACGGTCGCCGACTTGTCTAAGCGCTTGGGATGCGGGACTTGTAAGCTGGTTCAGAAATGCCTGTGCATCAACTTCGGGATGTAGGCGAATGAGCATCATCGGGGTTGCATACTCTTCGATCATGGGACACAAGATGGAATAGGCATAGCGGTCATTCTCCTGCAAGCGGAAATCCTCAACAACACCCGCGATGGTGTAGCGGTTAACGATCACCGGCTCGCCATGCTCTTGCAATGCACGGTCGCTGAAGTCCCATTCCACCATGCGGCGGCCCACTACTTGGTCGGTACCAAAGATGGCCTGTGCCAGACTGCGGGTGATGACCACGCCGCCCTCCGGACATTCTTCGGAAAGTACTCTCGCCGAAGGGCTGCCCTCGACGGGTGTCAGTCCCAACGCCTCGATGAACTGTTCATGCAGTGGATAATACTGCATGTAGGCTCCGCAGCGGCGAGTGGAGTCGGCCTCAGAAGCATAGGAACTGATGTGATAGGAGCCTTGGCCAACGATGTAGTTGGTGAGTCCAGCATACTGTACCTCGGGCAGGGCACGGATTCTGTCGCGAAGTGCGTAGAGGGAGGAGAGCCCCCCTTCCCGCTCCCCTTCAGAGGGGGAGAGTGGAATGTTTTGCAGGCTATCGTACTCTGCTTCTGGAAGGTGACCATCCTCCCCCTTGAGGGGGAGCGGAGAGGGGGTCAGTCCCGTCTGCCCCACCACGAGATGTTCACGTTCGAAGTCGCCAGCGGGGCGGCAGAAATACTTGTCGTAGGTGGAGACGGCGATTTGGTCGATGAAGAAAAAGCTGAGGACGGTGATGAGGATTATCTCGGCAAAGATCCAACCGTTCTGACGGCGGTGGGAC
>CADCOX010000178.1 GCA_902803195.1 uncultured Bacteroidales bacterium | reverse complement strand
TTGTTGGGGTCGGTGATGGAGTCGCCGAAGTACGCCACGCGCTTCCCCTGCCAGGGGTGGCTGACGTTCGGCTTGGCTGTAGCAGCTATTGCGATGAGCGCCACAAGCAGGAAAGACAATACTCGTTTCATAGAAGGTTCATTTGTTTGGTATTCGTGTTTAGGATGTCAGGCGGGGGTGAAGTCAGCGGTGGGGCTTAGGCTTGTACTTATTCTTAACAATCTCGTAGGAGTTGCGGGTCAGCTCGCGGAGCAGCTCGTCGGGGGCCGTGAGCGCATCAACGCCAATCCAGTATTTGGGCGAGAGGTTGGCAGGCTTGCCTACGCAGTCGCTACTGGCTCGCAGCTCCTCGATGCGCTCGGGCTGGCATTTCAGCGTAACGATGCCGAAGTGGTCGCAGTCGAAGAAAGCGAACATGTGGGCGTGGACGTAGAACACCAGCACGCCGCTGGCGGAGTGGAAGGCGGTGAAAGGCAGCTTCTCCTCTACGTCTGCGCCCAGCGACAGGCAGTACTCGCGATAGTCTTCGATATTCATCTTCTTTCGACTTGGAAAGTAAATGCGAAAATTTTTGACTTGGAAAAGTGATGCGGAGACTCACGACTGGGGAAGTGATGCGGAGACTCAGGATAGGGGAAGGGAATGCGGAATAAATGCGAGGTAAAATAATTCAAAAAATTAAGTAAAGATTTTTGAATGGACTTCCCCTCCGTATTTTCTTCCACATTTCCTATCTTTGCCAAAAAGAGTTCCGGTCAACAGACCTCCTCGAGCGCTCCCGTCTCGGAGTTGATGATGAATCCGCGTACGACGATGTCCTTCGGAACGAGCGGATGCGTCTTGATGGTCTCTACGGTCTTGCGCACCGAGGTCGGCGTGTCCTTGAAGCCCTCCAGCCAATGATGCAGGTCGATGCCGCATTGCTGGATGGTGGCGAGCGTCTGGTCCGTCACGCCGCGGGCTATCATCTCGTGGTGGAAATGGTCGAAGCTCATGTGGCAGGCTCCGCAATGCGAGTGGGCCACCACCATAATCTCCTGCACGCCCAGCTCGTAGATGGCCACAATCAGGCTGCGCATAGCCGAGTCGAAGGCCGAGATGACCAGGCCGCCGGCGTTCTTGATGATCTTGGCATCGCCGTTCTTCAGACCGAGCGCTGCGGGCAGGAGCTCCGTCAGACGGGTGTCCATACACGAGAGCACCGCCAGCTTCTTGTCGGGGTACTTGTCGGTCAGGTACTTCTCGTAGCCCCTCTCGGCCACGAAAGTCTTGTTGAAAGCAATAATCTGGTCTATCATACGGCTTTACAATTTGTCGACAAGCGCCACGACCTTCTGACGCGTCTCTTCGGTCTTCTGCTCGTCAATCTTGGCTGTGACGACGCCCACGTTCTCCACCTGCCAGTAGTTGCAGATATCGCGGAACTCGGCCGTTGCGCCGTCGTAGACGCCGGGAGAATAGGAGGAGACGAGCAGCGCCATCTTCTTCACTCGGGCGGGGCTGTTGACGCAGTACATGCGCTGGATGGGAGCCTGGATCTGGGCGCAGAGCGTGAAGTAGTAGATGGGCGCAGCCAGCACCAGCACCTCGGCCTCAGCCATCAGCGGATAGAGCTCCTGCATGTCGTCCTTCTGGATGCAGGCGCCGTTGCCCTTGTTGTGGCAGTACTCGCAAGCCAGACGACCCGCAATCTTCTTCTTCGCCACGTTGACGAGGGTCACTTCGTGACCTGCTGCCTCAGCAGCTTTCTTGTACTCTTCCGCCATCCAAGCGGTGTTGCCGTTCGCGCGAGGCGAGGCTTGTAGAATCAGGATGTTCATGATGTTTGTTGTTTTTGGGGTTATGGTTTCTTGGAAAGTTATCGTTATCGTTAACGTTATCGTTATCGTAAAGAAAGAGTTCCCGTTAAAAATACTTCTCGTGGAGCCGCTGGAGCGAGCCGTCGGCCTTCATGCGTAGGATGAGGGCGTTGATGAGGGCGAGCAGGTCGTCCTGCCCCTTCTGCATCAGCACGCCTATCTCGCCGTGCGTGAACGGCGCATTCATCAGGGGTGCCGCCAGCCGCGGGTCGGCCTTTACGTAATACGGGGCTTCGGTGATCTCCGTGATCATCACGTCGGCAGCCCCCTCGGCGATGAGCGTCGGTATCTCCTCGTTCTTCTGGTGAACGATGATGGTGGCGTGCGTCAGGTTCTCGAGGGCGAACTTCTCGTTCAGCCCCCCGGGGTTCACCATCACCCGCACCTCCGGTCGGTCTAGGTCGGCCAGCGAGCGGTAGCGCTCGGCATCAGCTGCGCGGCAGAGGATGGTCTTGCCGTTCTCCAAGTAGCCGTCGCTCATGAGCATCGTCTCGCGTCGGGCATCCGTGATGGTGATGCCTCCTATGGCGAGGTCGAAGCGCTGCGGCTCGGCCAGCACATCGGCAGTCAGCGTAGGCCAAGAGGTCCCCACGAAAGCCGTCTTGACCCCTAAGGCGTGGGCTATCGCTTCAGCCATCTCTATGCCGAAGCCCCAGTAGGTGCCGTCGGCCTCGCGGAACGTCAGCGGGCGGTAGTCGCCCGTCGTGCCCACCAGCAGCGTGCCGCGCTCCACAATCTCGGCCACCTTACCGCTGAGCGGGAGGTCCGTGTCCGAGGACAGGACATAGACCGTCCGCTGCCCGTTGGCTTTCCCGAACTGTATGGCGCTCCAGAGCGAGTCCTCGGGATAGAGGCGCGTACTGTCGAAGTAGTAAAGCCCCTCGTCGTTGTTCAACCAGCCGCCGACGTAGCCTTCGTGCTTCAGGGCGTGTCTGACAACGGCGTTGAGGGCCTCGCGCGAGTGGCTGTTCTGCGTCTCGGCATAGCTGACCGCGATGCCCTCCGTCGGCTCCGTCATCGTACGGATGTCGAGGGTGAAGCCGTCGGGGTGCGATTGACCGAACGCCCACACTTTGTCGGCTACCGACGCGATATAGTCGGCCTCAGCCGAGCTGTCGTTGCGAGAGCAAGCCGCGAGGACGGCCATACAGCAGAAGGCCATAAGGACGGAACGCACCGCAGCTCTCAGTCTTTCAGTATTTGCTAACATAGTCTTCATGATGTCGTCTTTTGTGTTGAAACTCATGAGCGGTCCGCTGAACGGCCATCATCACTATTTCGGGCACAAAGATAGGGAAAATAACGGGAACGTTAACGTTAACGGGAACTTTTTTTAACGAGAAACCATATCTTTGAAGAAAACGCTTTTGACGAGGAAGGTAAAGACGGAGTAAACTTCACGCCCAAATTCTTGAGCCTCCAGGATGAGCGGACGAAAAATGACGTCTAGATTGACGGAGATTGACGTCCAATTCAGCGTCCAGATTGACGAAGATTGACGTATAGATTGACGAAGATTGACGTCCAATTCAACGTCCAGATTGACGAAGATTGACGTCCAATTCAACGTCCAGATTGACGAAGATTGACGTCAAAAAAATCATTCACGTCCTCTGAATATAAGACGTCAATCTACGTCAATCTTATCGTCAATCTTATCGTCAATCTACATCAATCTATGAAAAGTTTTCAAGACTTCGCACAAAAGAATAGTGTTTGCGCGCGTGTAGGTTGCAGGCCGCGCACTACACCTACGGCGTATCGGCTTACACGTATTTTGGACGTGAGACCAAGCGTATTTTGACGTGAGGTCAAGCTTGTTTTGACGTGAGGACAAGCACATAGACTGTGCGGGATGAACGGAGCCGGCTGAAAAAGAAGAATGCAGCCACAGTGGGCTGCATTCATGAGGTTTATCGGAGAAACGCTCGGGCGGGCGTCAGCGGAAGGCGAGGCGCTACCGTTCGATGTGCTTGGAATGATCACCATAATGGCCATAGGCGCCGTAGTGGCCGTAGCGACCATAGTAGGAGCCGTAGCGGCTGTACTTGTACTTGCCGTAGCCGTAGTAGAAGCCGTATTTCTTCTTGGTCAGGTCGATGCCGTTCAGGACGAGGTTCATCTTTGGCATCTTCTTGGCCTCTGCGATGCGGTTGATCATCTCGATGTCGCTCTTGGTGGTGATCTCGGGACGCACGACGAAGAAGGAGACATCGGCGAGGCGTGCGAGCTCGTAGGTGTCGCTGACGAGTCCTACGGGAGGCGTGTCCATGATGATGTAGTCGTAGTGTTGGCGCAGGTGCTCGAAGGCTTTGTCGAGGTGCTCGCGGGTGATGAGCTCGCCGGGGTTGGGCGGTATGACGCCTGCAGGGAGCACGTCGAGGTTCTCGTTGACTACGCCGCGGATGATCTGCTTGTCGAGGAGGTCGAAGTCGGCCTCGTCCGACGAGAGGTAGGTGGTGAGTCCACCGCCTGTGGTGGGCAGGTTGAAGAGCTTGACGAGGCGCGGCTTGCGTATGTCGAGACCCACGATGATGACGCGCTTGCCGAGAAGGGCGAGGGACATCGCGAGGTTGGTGGCGACGAACGTCTTGCCCTCGCCGGGAACGCTGGAGGTGGTGAGGATGACTTTCTCGCCGTGCTCGAGGACGAAGCGCAGGTTGGTGCGCAGCCCGCGGAAGGCTTCCTCCATCATGTTGTTGGTGTTCTCGTGGACGACGATAGCGCGCTCGCCGGAGGTGAGTTCCTTCGTGAGCGGTATGTCGGCGAGGATGGAGAGGCGGCTGAGCTTCTCGAGGTCGTCGCGCCCTTCAATCTGGAAGCGCAGCAGGTCGCGCAGGTAGTAGTAGGCGAAGGGCAGGAGGATGCCGAGAAGGAGGGAGAAGAGGAGGATGAGGCGGCTCTTGGGACGCACCTTACCGTCGACCTGCGGGAGGTCGATGACGCGTGCTTTGTTGGCGACAGCCTCGAGGGAGATAGCGTTCTCCTCGCGCTTCTGCAGGAGCATGAGGTAGAGGCCTGCCTTGATCTCCTGCTGGCGACCCATATTATTCATAGCGCGCTCCTGGGTGGGAGTGCTGCTGACGCGCCCGGCGAAGCGGTTGTACTGCTGCTCGGCGCTGTTCTTCTGGATCTGCAGGTCGTTGTAGATGCTGCGCAGGTGCTGCTGGACGGCGCCCCACATCGCCATGACCTCGTCGGTGACGGGCGTCACGGCGGGCGAGGACTCAGAGGAGCTGCGGATGAGGCGGTTGCGGCGCAACACTCCATTATTGTACTCGCGCACGATAGAGTTGGTGGCCTCGTTAGTGATGCCGATGTTGGCGGGGATGAGGGTGAGGCTGTTGGTGGGGTTCTCGACATAGTCGAGGAGCGACTTGACGAGGCTCATCTGCGTCTGGATGTCGACCTGCTTCTTCTGGAACTCGGTGGACTGCGTGAGGGCCTGTGTGGCGTCAGCAGGCAGGTTGATGAGTTCGTTGCCGCGCTTGTAGCGCTCGATCTGTCCTTCGGTCTCGTCGAGGTCGGAGCGGATGATGTTGATGCGCTCGTTGATGAAGTCCTCGGTCTTGTGGGCGAGTTCGTTCTTGTCCTCGTTGGCGTCGTCGTTGTAGGACTTGACGAGTTCCTCGAGGTAGTCCATAGCGCGGTCGGGGTGGGTGTCCTGGATGGAGAGCTTGGCCACGCTGGTGTACTTGGTGGTGGGTTCGGCGCGCAGTCGGCGGCCATAGTAGCGCCCTACGGTGACGGGGGGATAGATGACGACGGAGAGCTTCTTGTCGGTGAGCTCATAGCCGGGATTGGGCGAGAAGAGAATCTTGCCGACGTTGGCGTTGACGGCTGCAGGGAGGTTGGGGATGTCGCGCACGAGGACGTCGTACTCGCCGACGACCTTCGAGGGCTGACTGATCTCGACGTGGATGCCCTTACCCTTCTTGGTAATCTCGATGGGGATGGGGGCTTTGAGGTCGTCGATATGGGACTCCTCGAGATCGACCACTACGGGGGTGTTGCGGTAGAGTTCGTTGTCGCGGATGCGCCCCTCCTCGGTGTAGATGGTGTAGAGCTTGAGGCGCTTGACGGCACGCGAGGCGACGGCGGCCGACTTGATGATCTCCAACTCGTTGTCGAAGCCGGAGGTGGTGCTGATGATGCCCAACTGCTCCTGCATCATGTCGGAGCCGCCCATGCGTTTGTTGTTCACCTCGTCCTTGATCAGAACCTTCGTGGAGACCTGATAGACGGAATGCGTGTAGCGGAGGTAGGCATACGCGGCGCCGACGCAGAAGATGACTGAGAGGACGAACCAGTACCAGTTCAGGAGGACGATGGACCACAACTGGCGATAATCAAATCCCTGCTGTTCGGGGTCGAGCATTTCGTAGTTTTCTCTTTGAGACATAAACTGTATCTTGTGTTAATTTTGCCGCAAAGATAGACATTGTTTTCCATTTCTGCGCGTTTTTTGTGTGAAAAAGCAATAAAAAGCCCTCTTTTCTTTGGCTTTCCACCGAGTTTACACTATCTTTGTACCCTGAAAAAACGAAAAATCATGAAAGGAATCGTTCTTGCCGGAGGTTCCGGCACTCGTTTATACCCGATCACGAAAGGCGTGTCGAAACAGATGCTGCCCATCTTCGACAAGCCGATGATCTACTACCCCATCTCGGTGCTGATGGTGGCAGGCATCCGCGAGATCCTGATTATCTCGACGCCGCACGACCTGCCGGGCTTCCGCCGCTTGCTGGGCGACGGCTCGGACTACGGCGTGAGCTTCTCCTACGCCGAGCAGCCTTCGCCCGACGGCCTGGCACAGGCGTTCATCATCGGGCGCGACTTCATCGGCGACGACTGCGCATGCTTGGTGCTGGGCGACAACATCTTTCACGGCGCAGGCTTCACGCCGATGCTGAAGGAGGCTGTACGCACGGCCGAGGAGGAGCAGAAGGCGACGGTCTTCGGCTACTGGGTGAACGACCCCGAGCGCTACGGCGTAGCGGAGTTCGACGCCAACGGCAACTGTCTGAGCATCGAGGAGAAGCCGGCCAAACCGAAGTCGAACTATGCGGTCGTGGGGTTGTACTTCTACCCGAACAAAGTGGTGCGCGTGGCACAAGAGATCAAGCCGTCGGCACGCGGCGAGCTGGAGATCACGACCGTCAACCAGCGCTTCCTCGAGGACGGCGAACTGAAGGTGCAGACGTTAGGCCGCGGCTTCGCGTGGCTCGACACAGGAACGCACGACAGCCTCTCAGAGGCGTCTACCTTCATCGAGGTCATCGAGAAACGGCAGGGCCTGAAGATCGCGTGCCTCGAAGGCATCGCCTACCGCAAGGGCTGGATTGACGAGCAGAAGATGCGCGAACTGGCGCAGCCGATGATCAAGAACCAGTACGGGCAGTACTTGCTCAAGGTCATCGACGAGCTCAAGGACGGCCGCTCCGGACTGGATTTCTGACGGGCGCGGAGCATTTCAGAGAACTGAGTGTTCTCGGAAAGCGCACGGGTGCAGCCATCGGCTTGTGCAAGTCACGGAGCGAAGTGACGGGA
>CADCOX010000177.1 GCA_902803195.1 uncultured Bacteroidales bacterium | reverse complement strand
TCATAGCTTTGGGTCTGCAGCCCATCCATCAGAGCAGGAAGAATAGCTTCATACTGGGCACCGTTCTCATTATTGTCAGCGAGGAAGAGCATCTGATAAGCCGAGAAACCGTTCTTGCCATCCTTGTTGAGGTGGTAGTAAGAGCTGTTGATAACCTTCTCGGCATATTCCATAGCCTCTGCCCATTTCTCAGTACCAGTGTAAACCTGAGCATTGAGGTAGAGGCGGGCCAGCAGCAGGTTGGCAGCAGCCTTGTCCACACGGCCATAAGTGTTGGTGCCATCGTCGGCCAAGTCATTATAGACAGCTTTCAACTCAGACTCGCAGAAGGCGAACAGTTCGGGACGAGTGTAGTAAGGAGCAAGTTCTGCCGAAACTTTCGTCGACATGGGGCCTGCACCATAGAGGTCCATCACGTACATATAATTGAGCGCACGGATGAGCCGAACCTCAGCCACCTTACGCGCATCGCTGACCTTCTCGATGTATGAATTGCACAATGTAATCGTGAAGTACAAACGATAGTACATGGCAAACGAAAAAGTATTGCTCGCCGAGAAGTCGTTGTGAAGCAACTCGGGCACACCTGCGTCAGACCACAGCCATCCTGCCTCATCGGAAGTGAACTCGTTGAGCGACCAAGCCATACGATAGAAACCCGACATACCCTCGTTATCGAAAATCTCACGCGGGATATCACCGTTGCCTGCGCCACCCGCCTGACCCGTGAGGGCAAAGCTGGCATAAATCTTGTTGAAGAGGGCGTCCTCGTCAAGCACCAATGTCTGCTGAGGGTTGATGGGCGTGACATCAAGGTCGCCTACGCAAGAGGTCAAAGTCCCACCAACAGCCATCGCAACGATGGTTGCAGACAGAAAAGAATTCTTTATACTGATTTTCATTGTTGTAGTTATTTAGGATGGGACATTTTAGAAGTTAAGATTCACTCCGAGAATGCCAATGAACGGGCGCGGATAGATGGCACCATCATAGCCGCCACTGACTTCGGGGTCGATGCCCTTATACTTGGTGATCGTGAAAACGTTCTGTGCGGTAGCATAGACGCGACCGTTGATGCCGCTCTTGCCAATATGATTGAATGAATAGCCTAAGGTGATGTTATCACACTTGAGGAAAGAGGCATTCTGGACGAAGTAGTCGGACTGCGATGCGACGTTGTTCATCGCCTGCCAGTTCTTGTCGAGCTGATATTTAACGACGTTGTGCCAGGTGTTGCCATAATAGACGTATGGTTTGGAAACATCAGCACGATCACCAGCCTCGATGGAATTGTACAGGTAGTTATTCAAGCTTGCACGGAGCGAGAAGCCGAAATCCCAATTCTTGTAGGTCACCTTGGAGGAGAGTCCCATGATGACATCTGCATCGCCCTTCTTGTAGAAATACTTATCCTGCTCATTGATGACACCATCAGCATTGCGGTCGACATACTCGCCGTAGCGTGGCTGACCATTTTCGCCGTAGACTTGTTGGTAAACATAGAACGCGCTGACTGGATGCCCTTCGGCGTAAGCCATTACGGCTCCAGAACCACCCGAGCCAATGGCTGCAAAGGCGTGGCCTATAGGAGCGCCATCGGTGGAAATGAGTTCATCAATTTTGTTCTTATTCCACGTGAGGTTGTATCCGATTTCCCAATACCAATCCTTCGTCTGGATGGGACGATAGACAAGTTGGGTTTCAACGCCCTGATTGTGGAGTGAACCGATGTTGCTCATAATGCGAGTTGAGAAGTTGGAACCCGCAGCAAGATTAACCGTATTCAGAAGGTCTGTCGTCTTACGATAGTAGTAGTCGACACTGGCCGTAAAGCGGTTCTTGAAGAAGCCGAGGTCTATTCCAGCATTATAGGTCGTTGTCTTTTCCCATGTCAGTTCGGGGTTGTAACCCTCAGGGCGATAGGTAATACCTGTTCCTGTTACAGGATAATAGGCACCTGAGCCGCTGACTGTATAGTTTGAGAAATAGGTATAATCGCCAATGCGTTCCTGCTGACCAGTGATACCCCAGCCGAGACGTAGCTTGACATCAGATACATTCTTGGCATCTTTGAGGAAGTTCTCTTCGTTGATCTTCCACGCAAAAGCAGCGGAGGGGAAGAGGCCCCAGCGGTTGTCTTTATTGAAACGAGATGAGCCATCATCACGAAGGGTGAAAGTGACGAGGTAACGGTCGAGCAGAGCGTAATTTAAGCGACCGAAGAATGAGACGAGGTAGTTCTCTGACTTATAGAGTGAGTTCTTGGTATCGAAGTAGTCGGGATTAACAAGTTCACCTGGATGTGTCAGATGAGTATACGGATAGTAGAGGGGATAGGAGTAGTCCGTCTTGATATGGAAATGCTGCCACTCATAACCAGCCATGACATCAATGTGATGAATGTCATTGATATCCTTCAGATACTGAGCGTAAGCGCTGAGCGAGAGGTTAGTGCGGTCTTTCTCGTTCCAGCCCTTGCTACCATAATAGATATTTGAGGAATAGTCGAAGGGCTGTACCTCCTTGTCGCTATGGCCATGACCAAGATTCATACCGCCGTTGACGTGAAGATGCAGATCCTCGAAGCCATGAATCTTATAGTCGATTTCCAAATTGCCAAGAAGATCGCGGCCTTTTCCGATGTTGGTCTGGTTCATCAGAGCGGCCACGGGGTTAGAGGC
>CADCOX010000176.1 GCA_902803195.1 uncultured Bacteroidales bacterium | reverse complement strand
CTGCTGCTGGTCGGCAGGCGTGAGAAGTTCCAAGGCATCGAGGTCCAGTTCGTTGAAGCAGGTACCCCAGGCCCGGAACTCGTGGCCAGGCTGCAGCTCAGTGAGTTGGAGCAGGGGGCTGGAGGACTCATCAGTACGTGAAACTTCGGCGGAAAGATCGCTGGCCACATTCGTGGAGAGCTTGGCCTTCGTCTTGCTCCAAGCGCTGGCCTCGGTGGTCGTGAAATGGACAAAAGTCTGCGCTGCGCCCTGATAGGACGCAGCGAGACAGAGTGTGAGGGTGAATAGCAGTTTGTTCATCTGAGGTATTTTTTGCCGTTGATGATGTAGACGCCACGGGGCTTGGTCTTGTTGGATGTGAGCCTGCGTCCGCTGAGGTCGTAGATGGCCGGCGCTGCGTCATGCTGCGTGCTGCCGACAGTGGTGATGGCGGTGTCGATGGAGCCTTTGTAGGTGAGGGTGAAGTTGTCCCAAACGAGCCAGGTATTGCCTGCCGACGGTTCGCGGATGCCGATGGTGAGCGTGCCGTCGAGGATCTCGATGTCCACGGAGAGCAGTCCGTACTTCAGGTTGTTTCCCATCTTGTTGCGTTCGGCATCGAAGTTGCTGTTGGCGCAGCTTTGCTTGACAACATCCTGTACGGTAGTTGAACCGGCAGTGGCGTAAAGGTAGCCCGTGTTGGCGCCTTCGCCGTTAGCCATCTGGCAGGTGACGGTGTAGCGACCAGCAGGCAGTCCGCTGATGGTCTGTGTGTAGTGGAAATTGGTGCTGTGCCACACCTCAACGGCTCCGTTGTAGCGCTGGTTGCCCCATGTGCCGGTCATGGTCCATCCGTAGCCGTTGCCCACGAACTGGGGGTTGACAATCAGCGGCGTGAGGTCAACGGCTTTCTCGGTGGGAGAGCTGCCACCGACGAGGTCGGCGTGGAATCGGTTCTTCTCGATGGCGAAGAGTTGCAGGTGGGCGATGTCTGCGCCGGTTTTGTTGCAGGCTATCTCCTCGCCGTCACGGTAGCCGTTGGCGGGTGTCCAGAGTCCGAGCCAGTTGCCGGGGTACTTGCCGTTCTCGACGGCCCAAGCGCCGTCGGCGTAGGCGAGGAGGAAGCGCGTCCACTCACAGGCCAGGGGCTGGTCGTGGGTGCGGAGCTGGTCGGGGCGGTCCCATTCGGTCTGCAGCAGTAGTCCGTCGTAGTCGATGTTGCGTAGGCAGAAGGCATCGCCGTAGGGTTCGATGGTGAAGACCTTGGTGAGGTCCGTCGTGGGGTCGGCAGGCGTCTGGAAGAAGAGCGCCTTGTTGCCGTTCTTGGGTGCATCCTTGAGGCCGATGAGGAGATCTGCCTGATCGCTGGCGAGGACGAAGTAGTGGTTGGCTGCCAGTGTTGTGAGTTCCTCGGTTGAAGAGACGAGTTTGTAGCCACGTGCAGCCGTCAGCAGGTCGTAGTAGGCATAGTCTGTCGCCTTGACATATATATTAAAAGTGTAAGTGTTGCCTTCGAAGGTGGCTGTCACTTCGGTGTCCTCGGTTACGTCGGTCACGGTGCAGCTGGTGCCTCGTGTGCCGTCGGTCCAGATGACGTTGTCGGGGTCTGCAGTAGCTGGGATGACCATGCGCAGTGTCACCTCCGTTCCGCTGAGCACCTGCACTTCGCTGCCCTCGCTCTCACCGCTGCCGACCGTGATAAACTGCTGAGCAGGAACTACGTTGATGTGGAAGCGGCTCTCGCTGACGGCTCCGCTCTGGTTGGCATACTGGCAGGTATAAGTGCGGCTGGTCGTGATGTTGGGCACGGTGATGACGCTGGTCTTCTGGCCGTTGTCCCAGAGGTAGTCGTTGGTCCATCCCGTTGTGGCTCCGGCATAGAGAATGACGCTCTTGCCGCTGAGCACGGTGGCTTCTGTCTCGCGTAGGATCGTGCCGTCGATGGTAATCTCGTTAGTCATCACATCGGGAGCGGCGTCGCCGCTGACAGCGATGGCGAAGGCCTGCTGGCTCTGGGTGCCGTTCTTTGCGGTGTAGGTGACGCGGTAGATGTAGCTGCGGTCGGCCTTGACGGTAATCTGGCGCGTCTGCTCGCCGGTGCTCCATAGCCAGTTGCCGCTGTCCTCGGTGCCTTCGGGCAGCTGCGGGATGAGGGTGATGTCGGCTCCGTCGGCGGGGATGGCCTTGGTGGGGCCTGCCTCATACTTGTACTTCAGTCCTCCGAGGTTGGTTTGGTTCACGAGTGTCTCGCCCTTATAGATGATGTCGCCGTGGAGGGGCGTGATGGCTTGTTCGGCCTCGATAGCGGGTCGCCAGCTGGTGAGTGTGGAGAATCCCACGTGGTCAAAGCCGCCGGAGTTCTGACTGTAGTTGCCGCCACCGCCGTCGGGGCAAACAGCCGCGCTTGCTTTCTCTGCATATTGCAGTTTGACGCCGCGCAGGCCCTCGTAGTAGCCTATGGCGCGATCCCAATAGGGTCGGAACTCGCCCTTGCCGTCCTCGTTAGGGGCGGTGTGGAGCCATCCAGCGCCTAAGTAGCCACGGCAGTCGGAGTAGTTGTAGTTCTTCCATGGCAGAGCTGAGCCTGCCACGCCGCCAAAGTTCAGGGCTGCCACATGCTCCAGGCCGGCAGCGATGCGGTCGTCCATGTAGGCATAGAGGTCGTCGCCCTGCGTGAGTCCCACCTGACAGATGTCCAGGGCGAGGCCCAGTGCCATGAGGGCGTGACCTTGGTCGCGACCGCTCTCCTGCATCTGTCCGAGGTAGCCGAAGGGGCCGCGCTCATCGGGAATCACGATGGGTACCAGGTTGCCAATGAACTCGTTGCAACCGTCGTCGACGATTTGCGTGAGCTTGCTGCGGTCGGCTTGGAAAGTGCCTTGGTGGTCGTATTTATAGAAGCTGACGCCTTGGTTGTACATGTGGACGTCGTCGCAGAGGATGCCGATGCTCATGACGCAGAGTGCGTTGCACAGTCCCCAGTTGCTCCAGTAGTGGCCCGGGCGCTCGCCCATGTTGGGGTAGCGCCAGTTCATCCATGTGTCGTGGCGGCGGCGCAGGAAGTCGATGGCGGGATTATAGAACACGCGGATGATCCACTGCCGGAAGGTATCGAAGTCCTCGCGGCTCCAGCCCTCATAATCACGCATGAGCTCGGCGGCGTTGGCCCATTCGTAGCCGTATATACCTGCGGCAAGTGAGATGTTGGTGTCGCCGCCCAGGCCGTTGCACTCGCGTGCCCACTGCATCATGATGCGCACGGCGGCATCGGCGTTCTCTCGTGTGCCGCCAATCTTCCACCGGAGGGCGTTCTGATAGGCCATGGCAGCTCCGCGCGCGCAATTCATATAATTTTGTCCGCTGCCTCCGCCGCGGATCACCGTGGGTGTCGGCCAGGTGGCGATGTTGGCGTTGGAGTATTCGTTGGCACAAAGGATCTCCCATGCGCGCTTGATGCGCGTGTTGCCTTCAGCAAGAAGTTGCTTAGCACGATCGATGTCCTGCTGGGAGACGATGCCTCCGGGGTGCACGAAGCCGTGGTCCTCGGTCACGGGGAAGACGCGCTTTGCGGCGTACCCGCTGGTGGCTCGGGCGTTGGCGAGCAGTGAAGTGAGCCGCTTCACGTACTGGTCAATGAGCGGTTGCGATGCGCGTGCAACCTGCAGCTCTTGCACTGCCTGCCCCATCACATCCCGCAATTCCGCCACTGCGTTCGGGGCATATCCTGCGAGGTCGCCCTCTGCGAAAGAGCGGCACTCCTTGACCTTCGTCTGCAGGGCGGTGAAGTCGCCCGGAGTGCCATAATTGTACTCGCGTTCCAAGTCTGTGGCGATGGTTGCCAACTCTGCCACCTGCTGATTACTGACGGCCACGTCGTACAGGCGCACGTCTGCCACCATGGTCTGACGGAGATAGCTGTCGCCAGAGAATGGAGCACGGCCCATCCAGCAGTAGCCCGGAGTGGCTGTGAAGACTTCTTTTGGGGTAGGCATTTCACTGCTCTGCGCCACGCGCCGGCCATCTACCCAGAGTTCACCATTCGAGCCACTTTGGCGGTAGAGCACGTGTGCCCAATGACCTTTGTCGGCAGAGCGGCCCACCTCCAAACCGCTCTCAGAGCCCCATCCTGCCGCAGACGTTGCCATGCGCTGTGCATTGAGGCGGTAAGCCAGATAGCGCCCTGTGGTCTGGGTGTTGGCAGCCGTGGTGGAGAAAGCCCACAGGAAATAGCCGTTGCCTTCCAGCGAGGCTGCATCGTCGATGCGGTAGCAGGAGGAGATGGTGAAGTCATTCATGGATTTCAGCAGTACGCCAGCTGCTGCGGTGAGGTTGAGGTAGCCCGAGTTGTTGCCCAGGTTCAACACTTGGTATTTGCCCACGCGTTCCACCTTTGCCGCTCCAATCAGTTTGGCCGCGATGCCGCCGACAGCATCGGTCACGGTGGTGCCATCGACTTGCTTGAAATCAACGTGCATTCGCAGATGCTCCTCTGCTGCCCGAACGCTGCTGAGGAGTGTCAGCAGCGCCAGTGCCAAAAGATAAAGTCTTTTTCTCGTCATAGTTATGTCAGTTAGTGAATGAAATTTGGTGCAAAGGTAAATGCTTTTGCGCAAATCCACATTCTTCAATCGTCTAAAACCGACCAAAAGGATAGTCCAAACGCAGAAATAGACTTTTTTAGCACCATTTTTAGACGAATTTTGCCCTTGAAAGGCTTGTTTTTTGGTGGAATCAGCTACCTTTGCACACAGATTTCTAAAGATATTGCACATGAAGCGACTCTTTCTAATCTGCAGTCTGACATTGTTCTTCTTGGAGATTTGTTCCGGAGGGCATCGACGTTGGACAGTAGCCGATGGCCTTCCGACGGGTGAGGTTTGGCAGATTGTGGAATTACCCTCTCGGCAGATGCTTGTCAACTGTGAGGGTGTCTTCTGCATCTCTAATGGTGCGGGATTTGATGTGCTGCCGTGTGACTACGGTCGTACCTACCAGTTGCCAGAATATGCCAATGGCTATGGCCGCCTCTGGCAAGGCGACTCCCTGCTGTGGCTCCATGATTTCTACCGCTTGTTTCTTTTCGATGCCCGTCAACGTGCTTTCCGCTATGACATAGAACAGCGGCTGACGGATCCTGTCCTCAGACGTTTTGCTCAAGGGGAGGTGCTTCGTGATGTACCCACAGAGGAGCAATGGCACCGCATTGATTCCTTAGGACTGGCAAGGAACTATGGCACGGTGGCCGTGGATTATCAGGGCGGTCTCTGGATTGGAACCCGAAATGAAGGCATCGTCTATCTCTCGCCCAGACCTATGCAAACTCGTGAACTGACGGGGGGCGACTGGAGGATAGGTATGGCGCGAAGCTACACAGACCGTCAAGGGCGCATCTGGCGTTGCAAGGCTGATGGTGTAGAGGTCGAGGAGAACGCCATCTTTACCTTATATAATAAAGAGAATGTGCAGGGGCTGCCCTACAACCGCACCACCTTTGTCTGCCAGTTGCTCGACGGACGCTACCTCCTGTGCGACTCACTCTCTACATTGGGCTATTTCAGACCTGCGACGCGTCAGTTCGACAACCTCAATACCCGACTGCCAGCGTTGCAAGCTTACCGTCATTTCGTTGGTGCCTGTCCTATCAATCGCCAATGGACGGCTGTCTATGCTCAGAGCGGAATCTTTCTGCTCGACACGCAGGCCGACAGCCTTTCCTCTGTTTCTGTTGCGGCAGAGATTTCTCGCTATGCTACCAAGTACAACTGCCTGCTGCTCGACCACGATGGTCGACTTTGGATTGGCACCCAAAATGGTCTCTTCTGGATCAATGCTGTGGAGTTGTTGCCGAGAGACTCCTCCGCACATCCCTGCATGAGGATAGAAGGGCTGGCGAACAACTGCATCCGCAGCCTCGTCCTTGACCAGCGAGGCAATGTATGGGCTGGAACTTCGTGTGGTATCTCGCGCATCACGCCCTCGGTGCTCAATCTGGGAGTGGAGGATGGCGTGCCTGCGGTGGCGATGATGGAACGCGCGGCCTATACCACGAAGGAGGGGCTGCTGGTCTTCGCTGTAGGCGGTGATCGCGGCATTGTGTTCCATCCTGATTCTTTGTCTCAGGATACCATGCCCAAATCTGTTGTCATCACGGGCTGCTGGGAAGGTCCTGCAAGGGAGATGTCGCTATTGGCGCAGTTGCCTCGCTTCAGTCTGCCCTACGATCAGAACTACCTGACACTCCAGTTTTCTACACTTAACTACGCAGCATCCTCCCACACCAGCTATCGCTACCGCCTGTTGCCTATGCAACAACAATGGAATACCAGTAGTGGCGTCACAGGCCAAGGTTCGGCAATCTATACGGCCTTGCCGCATGGTGACTACCGCTTTGAGGTGCAAGCTTCACTGCCGGACGGAACCTGGGGCGAATCTACGATGGTAGAGTTCTGCATTCGGCCTCCGTTGTGGCTCACATGGTGGGCAAAACTGCTTTATGCATTGTTCACGGTGCTCTTCGTTGTCGGTGTTTTGTCCTTCTATCTGAGGCATCGTCGCCGACTGATGGAGCGTGAGAATGAAGATCGTGTCAACCAACTCTTTGAACTGCGCGAGGAGGCTCGTCACCAGTTTGCACAGGCTGTGAACATCGATCCTGGGAAGATTGCTGCCAGTCATGAAGAAGAAGTGTTGGTCGGGAAGATGCTGAAGGCTATAGGGCAGAACATGGACAACTGTGACTACACCGTGGATCAACTGGCCTCGGATGTGGGAATGAGTCGTGCCAGCCTCTACAAGAAAATGCAAACTCTCTTAGGAATCACGCCCAATGATTTCCTGCGCAACGTGCGTCTGAAGCATGCTGCCAAGTTGTTGCTCGAAACCAACGAGCCGGTCAATCAGATATCCCTTCAGATAGGTTTCCAAACTACGCGCTACTTCAGTCAGTGCTTCCGCTCGTTGTTTGGCATGACACCTTCGGATTTTCGCCGCGAGAACTCGCTCTCTTCTGAGGCGAATTCTCACGACGATTGATATAAGCACGGAACTTGCACCTTTATTTCACCCGCAGGTAGGTGCGCAGCGCCTTCACGTAGTTCTCGAAGGCGGTGTGGCCCTCGGCGGTGATGCGGCATAGGGTGCAGGGCTTCTTGCCCTTGAAAGTCTTCTCCACCTCGATATAGCCTGCCGTGGAGAGTTTGTCGATCTGCACGCTCAGATTGCCCGCCGTGGCGCCTGTCTGCTCCTTGATATAGGAGAACTCAGCTTCCTCCGAGGCGATGAGCAGCGACATGACGGCTAATCGCAACTCGGAGTGAAGCAGTGGGTCTAATGGTTTGAAGTTCATAGGCTCTTTCGTTTAAGCATGTAGCCGGGAAGGGCAAGGCCGAAGAAGGCAAACAGGAGAAAGGTGAGACAAGGTAGGATGGGTGCACGGATGCCTAAATTGGCGGGTGATGCTCCAGCCAGAAACATGAATAGTGTTTCGCCGATGTCCAACCATTCCCAAAGGAATGTTCCTATGCCGGCAATAATGCCGAAAGCCACTAACCAGCGGCTGCGAAGGATATGGCCGGTGATGGTCACCGTCATGCCCATGAGCAGCACGATGACGGGTGTCACCTTGATTTGTATATGGACAAAGACATCGGGCGCATAGAGTCTGGCAGCGACTGCATTCCAAATGATGGTAATGAGGAAGAACAGGAGCGTGAAGGTGGCAAAGGTCCACCACGTCTTGCCGACCAACGAGCCGATGAGGCTCACGGGCGCGTGCTCGCGTTCCTTATTATTCTTTTGTGCCAGCCAGATGACCAGTGGCAGGACGAACCAGAGTAGGTGCCCGAGTGACGATTCCGTCAGGTAGATGGTCAGGGCGATGACGATGGACATCGCCATCATGCTGATGCCAGCCACGTAGAGCGACTGTCCTGTACTCTTCGAAACGGCCTTGCGGCTCTGTTCGATCTGCTGAGTGATGATTTCCAAGCTGCGTTCTGCAGTGAGTTCGTTGTTCTCGATTGTTTCCATTTTCGTTGTCGTTGTGATGAGGGGCGGGAATGGCTTCCGCTACGCTTAGCACGAAACCTCTACCCCACCCCATTGGGGTGAATAATCCTGTTAGTTTTGTCGTCATCGCCCTCCTGCAGAAAGGGTGAATCAGACGGTTTGTGTTCGAACGACGTTGCAAAGGTAATGTAGTTTATAATATAAACCAAATTATTTTGCAAATATTTTCATTATGAGCAGCTTTTTCTTGTTTCGAAGGCAGAAATATGGGGAGAATTTTAGAGTGAAAAGTGAAAAATGAATAATGGGAAGTGAAGGCAATAGAGTGAAGAGTGAAAAATGAAGAGTGAAGGCAATAGAGTGAAAAGTGAAAAATGAAAAGTGAAAAATACAAATTACCTTTCATATCCAGAGAGTAATTCTTATTTTTCACTTTTCACTTTTCACTTTTCACTTTTCATTTTTCATTTTTCATTTTTCACTTTTCACTAATATCACTTCAGTATCCCTGTCTCTGTGTCGCTGTGGTTCATTGTCCGCTCAATATCGCGGTACTGGCGACCATGATTCAGTCGGATGGCGATTTTCAGGTTAATCATATTGCCGTAGTCCCGCTGTCGCTGGGTGATTTCCTTGTGGATGTAGCGACTGAGGATCTCAGTTTTGTTCGTCGTTGGGTGGCTGGCGAAGAGGTGTTGGGCAAATAGGGAGCAGGTGACAGAGGGGCTGATGCGGTAGGAGGCGGTCAGATACCAGGCAGGCGCTCCATAACCGCGGTGTTCGCCTTCCATGAAGTGCCAGCCGTTGTCGACATAGCCGCTTAGCGTCCATCGCCCTAAGTAAGCCTGCACGCTGGCGCCGCCATTGAAGGCTGAGTACGTGTGTGTGTAGTCCTCACCACGGTTGTAGAAACGGTAAAGACCGCCGTAGACCGAGATGGAAAGCCGTTCGGGGACGACCTGCCATTGGTTGTAGCTCTGGACGTAGAAAAGGTTGCAACGGTTGTCTGCGTTCGATTGCGACTGAAAGAAATGATCGTCCACTCGCGTGTACTTTTCCAAGTTGCAGTTGGCGTGTAGACGAGCGTAGCCTTGCAGGTCGGCGGTCAGTCGCGGCGTGGTATAGGTGAGGTGCAGGTCGTGGCTGATGACGCGATTGGGGTGCAGACGAGGGTTGCCTACGAGGGTCTCCATTCCGTTCGTCTTGATACTGACGTTGCTGACGAGGGCTATCTGCGAGACGTGCTGTGCGACCTCGAAGCCGTAGCGCAGGCGCAGGCGGTCGGTGAAGGCATAGCCGATGTTGAATTTGGGTCGGAAGAGCCAGAAATCATGGCTCGTGGTGCCTTGTCTGTAGTGTCGCTGGCTAGCACCGAGTCCTGCCATGTAGGTCAGTTTGCGCTTCTGTCCCTGTAGTTGTCCGAAGAGGTATGTACCAGAGGTGTGGAGGTCGTTGGTGGCCTTGGTGTCACCCTCGTAGACGTTGTGATTGCGACTCAGGTTGAATTGAATGCCCGTTGAGAGCGTGAAAGGCCGCAGTCGGTTCTCGTAGATGGCTTCGCTCCAGAGCGAACGTGTGCGCCCGTCGGTGTTGTAAGCATAGTTCGAGCCTTCGTTGTTCTCGACGT
>CADCOX010000175.1 GCA_902803195.1 uncultured Bacteroidales bacterium | reverse complement strand
TGCCTACGGCGCGGATAACGGGCATCTCCTCTTGAGGAGGGGATACAATGACCTTATCGCTGGCATTCTCAATCTTGACGTATTCGTTGAAGAGAATGCTGATTTTCTTCTTGTCGGAGTTTACCGCTTGATTCACGGGCGAACTCGAGAGCACTTGTGGCGGGCGTTCGTCATAAGGTCCTCCATCGGGGGAGCCGATGTTGGCGCAAGCGCAGACACCTAAGATGATAAATATGATGTAAAAGATGTTGAACAGTCCAGAGTTGGCACGTGCGTTGCCTTGATGGCGTGCAGCGTGTACGGCATCAAGAAAGCGTTGTTTCAAATGGTTACTGAACTGGTTCATCTAAATTCAATTATTTGTTTCCTGCTACTCCGATTGAATATTCATCGCCAGCAGTTGTTCAATATAGTTGCGTGTGTTGCTCAAGCGTGGCACCTTGTGCTGCCCACCGAGTTTGCCTTGCTGCTTGAGCCAATCGTTGAAGAGCCCTTGACGAGCGCTGACTATCTGCAGACGCTGGAGAGTGATGTCCTTGTAGCGCTTGGCCTCGTAGTCGGAGTTGATGGCTTGGAGTGCCTGATCCAACCGCTGGGCAAAGGCGTTGAGGTCGGCTGGCTGCTTGCTGAACTCAATGAGCCACTGGTGGTGGCATTTGCCCTCGTCGTCCATGAAGACGGGTGCGGCAGTATATTCTTTTACTTCAGCGCCTGTAGCCGTGCATGCCTGTGCCAATCCCTGCTCAGCATTGTCTACAATCAGTTCTTCACCGAAAGCGTTGATGAAGAATTTTGTTCGTCCCGTGATGATGAATTTGTAGGGCGTCTTGGACGTGAAGCGTACGGTGTCGCCGATCATATAACGCCAAAGACCGCTGGAGGTGGAGATGACCATGGCATAGTTGCACCCTGTCTGTACGGCCCACAAAGGTAGCACAGTTGGGTGCTCCTTGTCCATCTCACTCATGGGGATGAATTCGAAGAAGATGCCGTAGTCGAGCATGAGTAGCAGCGACGGGTCGGTTGGATCGCTCTGCATGCCGAAGAATCCCTCGCTGGCATTGTAGGTCTCCATGTAGTGCATGCGCGGTGAAGTGATGATGCGGTGATATTGGTCGCGATAGGGCGTAAAAGCCACTCCGCCGTGGAAGAACACTTCGAGGTTAGGCCATATCTCGTCGATGGTTTTCTTGCCCGTCACCTCAAGAAGATGGTCGAGAACGGAGAGCATCCATGACGGCACGCCACTCAGGTTGGTGACGTCTTTGTTCATTGCTTCACGAACGATACGCTCTCGTTTTTCCTCGAAGTCGGAGAGAAGCGCAGTCTCCTTCTTCGGTATGCGGATGAGGTTGACCAGCGGATTGATGTTCTCAATGAGTATGGCGCTAAGGTCTCCGACAAGGGAGTGCTTGAGATTGTAGTTGGGCGCATGGGAGCCTCCCAGAATGAGGGCTCGTCCGTCGAAGAGTCGGCTGTCGGGATGATTATGGAGGTAGAGGGCTACGCTGTCAAAACCGCCAGCATAGTGTGTATCTTTCAGTTCCTGTTTGGAAACAGGTATGAATTTGCTTTTGTCGTTGGTGGTGCCACTACTCTTGGCAAACCACTGTATACGTCCTGGCCAGAGAACGTCTCGCTCGCCATGTCGCATGCGATCGATGTAACTCTTCAGGTCTTCGTAGTTGGTTAGGGGCGTATTTGCGGCGAATTGCTCGTAGGATTGTATTTCTGCGAAATGATGCTGACGTCCCCACTGTGTGTCGCGTGCCATAGTCAGCAAGCGCCTGAGGACTCTCATCTGGATGTCCTCCGCTTGAGTTGCATAAGCCTCGAAGTACTTGAGGCGTTTAGCGAAGATGGGTCTTATCAGTCTTGTGATACTCATAGTCAATGCTTAAGATTCAGGTGTCGTAGGGGTGGAGCCGGCGTCGATGGGAGTGGTGTTTTGGGCAACTGTGGTTACTTCAATTGGTGTGACAATGACATCGGAGGCGGCTGTAATGTTGCCATCTGTCGTGAGTCCATCGGTTTCGCCTTCAGCATCGATGTTGGTGTCGGCTGCATTAGCGGCAGCTTTTTCCTCTTGTAGATGCCTCTCCTTTGCAGCGAAGATAGCTTCTCGCCAATCTTTGTCTTCTTTTAAGGTTTTGAGTGTCGCCTTTGCAGCCATTTGGTGACTCTCTTTCTTCGAATAGCCTTTGCCCGTTTCGCCATCGAGGCCTTCGAGGATGACTCGTGTGATGAATGTGGGCGAATTGCGATTCTCGAGCCTCTGGTCTACCAACTTGAACTCCAGTTTCAAGCGATGCTTTTGTGCCCATTCGATGAGTTTCGACTTGAAATTCACTTCTTTGGCCGCCACTTTTTCAAGACTGATGAGTTGGCCGAGCACACGGTTGCGGATGAAGTGCATACACGCATCGTAGCCGCGGTCGAGGTAGATGGCGCCCATAAGAGCCTCGAAAGCGTTGCCGCCCATGTAACTGTTGTGAGCGTTGGGCTTACTGTTGGAGCGTATCAGCGTGTCGAGCCCCATCTCGACTGATAACTTGTTGAGCGTATCCCGCTGAACGAGTTTGCTGCGGGTATTGGTGAGGAAACCTTCACTCTCATGTTTGTAGCGGCGGTAAAGGATGTCGCTAACAATGCTCTCCAGTACAGCATCGCCCAGATACTCAAGCCGTTCGTTGTGCTCAGGTGCTTCGCCTTTGCGGCGGTGTGCCGAGGACTTGTGAAGGAGGGCTTGTTTGTAATATTTAGTATGATGGGGATAAAAACCCAGAATAGAATAAATAGACGCGCAAAGCTCCCTGTCCTTGCGGAAGGGGAGCTTGATGCGGTCTATAAAATTCGACGACAGAAACACGATGGATTAAGCTTCGTATTTCTTGAAGATTACGCAGGCATTGTGTCCACCAAAACCGAAGGTGTTGCTCAATGCTGCACGGACGACGCGCTTCTGTGCCACGTTGAACGTAAAGTTCAGGTCGTAGTCGATTTCCTCGTCGCGGTCGTCGTCTTTATGGTTGATCGTTGGGGGCACGATGTCATTCTTCACAGCCAGTACGCTGGCAAGGGCTTCGACAGCACCAGCAGCGCCAAGGAGGTGACCTGTCATCGACTTAGTCGACGAGATGTTGAGCTTGTAAGCGTGCTCGCCAAAGACTTCCTTGATGGCTTTGGCCTCGGAGATGTCGCCGACGTGCGTGGACGTGCCGTGTACGTTGATGTAGTCGATCTCGTCGGGTTTCATGCCAGCGTCGTCAAGAGCGTTCTGCATCACGAGGATAGCGCCCAGACCTTCAGGGTGCGAGGCGGTGATGTGGTGAGCATCAGCGCTCATGCCTTCGCCGACCATCTCGGCATAAATCTTAGCACCACGTGCCTTAGCGTGTTCAAGTTCTTCGAGGATAAGGCAACCGGCCCCTTCACCCATGATGAAACCGTCGCGGCTGGCGCTGAAGGGACGGCTAGCAGTTTCGGGCTCGTCGTTGCGTGTTGAGAGAGCCTTCATAGCGTTGAAACCGCCGACTCCACCCTCGGTGATAGCCGCTTCGGCACCACCACTGACAATGGCATCAGCCTTGCCCAAACGGATGAGGTTGAATGCGTCGGCCAGCGCGCTCGTGCTGGAGGCACAAGCTGAGGTCGTGGCATAGTTGGGGCCATGGAAACCATATAGGATGCTGATGTGTCCGGCTGCGATGTCGGCAATCATCTTAGGAATGAAGAAGGGACCGAACTTGGGTCCGAGCTCTGCACCTGTCAGAGCATACGACGAAATCTCGTCCTGGAACGTCTTGATGCCGCCAATGCCAACACCATAGATGACGCCTACGCGGTTTTTATCCAGGTCTTCAGTGACCAAACCGCTATCGGCAATGGCTTGATTGGCAGCAGCAATGGCGAACTGACAATAGAGGTCCATCTTGCGGGCCTCTTTGCGGTCGATGTTATAGTCTTCGGGGCGGAAGTCCTTGACCTCGCAGGCGAACTGCGTCTTGAACTTCGATGTATCGAAATGGGTGATAGGAGCTGCACCGCTCTTGCCTGCTATCAGGGCTTTCCAAGTCTCCTCGACTGAGTTGCCCAGAGGCGTGATGGCGCCTAAGCCTGTCACCACAACTCTTTTCAATTGCATAGGATGGATAGAAAAAGATGACGAGCTAACGAGTAAACGAGCAGACAAGTCGCTCCTCTCGAGAGAAGGCTTGTCGACTTGTTAACTCGTTAACTCGTCAACTCAGTTAAAAATGGATGATTACTGATGTGCTTCGATGTAGCTGATGGCATCGCCAACAGTGCCGATCTTTTCGGCCTCGTCGTCGGGGATATTGATACCGAACTCCTTCTCGAACTCCATGATGAGCTCAACGGTGTCGAGAGAATCTGCACCGAGGTCACCGGTGAAGCTCTTTTCTGCACTTACTTCTGCTGCATCAACGCCAAGCTTGTCGACGATGATATCCTTTACTTTGCTTTCAATT
>CADCOX010000174.1 GCA_902803195.1 uncultured Bacteroidales bacterium | reverse complement strand
ATCCTGCTGTTGGCGCACGGCGCAGTCATGGCGCAAGACGATAAGAGTACGAACGCGAAGACGAACAAACCGACATCGGTACCGATGCAGAGCGTGACGCCCCAACGGCCACAAGGTCAAATGCCGGCCGACGAATTGCTCGTTCAGGGTGTCATCAAGGACAACCACGGCGAGACACTCCCGGGCGCCAGCGTGCGCGTTCGCGAGACACGAGCCGGCGCTGTAGCTGATGCCGACGGCAACTTCGTCATCGGAGTACCGCGCGGTCAAGCGGTGACGTTGGATTTCTCCTACGCCGGCATGAAACCGACTTCGAAGAAATACGATGGTAGGCGCAACTACACCAAGGAGACCATCGTGCTGCAGGAGAGCGGAGACATGGAAGAGGTGGTCGTCACGGGTCTGTTCGACTACAAATCGTCGACGTTCACAGGTTCGGCCGTAAGCTATACACAAGAGGACCTGAAGCTCGTGGGCAACTCCAACGTGCTGAAGATCATCCAGTCGCTTGATCCTTCGTTCATCGTAGATATGAACAACATCAACGGCTCCAACCCCAACTACATGGCGGACATCACCATCCGCGGCAAGGCTTCGTTCGGCGGTCTGCAGGGCGAATACAGCGGCAACCCCAACGCACCATTGTTCATCCTCGACGGCTTCGAAGCCTCACAGCAACAGATCTTCGACCTCGACATGAATCGCATCAAGAGCGTGACCATCCTGAAGGATGGCGCAGCCAAAGCAATCTACGGCTCGAAGGCCAGCAACGGCGTGATCGTCGTGGAGACCATCCTGCCCGAGGCGGGTAGGCTGCGCATCACCTACACCGGCGACGTCAACGTGGAGCTTCCTGACCTGACGACCTACGACCTCTGTAATGCCGAGGAGAAACTGCGCGTGGAGCAGAACGCAGGTCGCTACTCATCCAACTCGCCTTACTATCAAGCGCTTCTCGACGAACAGTACAACGCCATTGCCGCCAACATCGCACGCGGCGTGGATACCTACTGGTTGTCGCAACCCCTGCGCAGCGGCGTGGGCAACAAGCACACGGCATACGTCGAAGGCGGTACCGAGGAGATGCGCTACGCGGCCAACCTGATGTACAACAATGTGGCCGGCGTGATGAAGGAGTCGGGACGTAAGACGCTGCAGGGCAACATCAACCTGAGCTATCGCTACAAGCAATGGATGTTCCGCAACTCGCTCTCGGTCACCGGCAACACAGCCGACGACAGTCCCTTCGGGACATTTGGCGATTATGTTGTCGTTAATCCCTACTTCACCTCGACAGACGCCTTCGGCAACGTCCAGAAAGTGCTGGGCACCTATACCTCGCCAGGCGCCAACGGTAGCACGACGACTTACTACAACCCGCTCTACAACGCTACACTCGGCACGAAGAACTTCTCGAAATACACCGAAGTGGTCGAGAACTTCTACCTCGAATATCGCCCGACCGACGACCTGCGCTTCACGGCACGTCTGGGCTATACCCACCAAAACAACAAGCGCGAGGATTTCTACCCCGGCGACCACACACGCTTCAACGACTGGACGGGCGACCGCTACTTCCAACGCGGCAGCTACGCCATCACCAACGGCGAGTCGAACAGCCTCAACGTGGACTTGACGGGTAACTACTCCCACACGTGGGACAAGCACCTCCTTCTCGCCAACGCAGCCTACTCGCTGCAGTCGGCCAACACGAACTCCGAGGGCATGACGGCTTGGGGTTTCCTCAACAATCACGTCGACTACATCACCTTCGCGAAGCAGTACGCAGAGGGCGGCAAGCCATCGGGCGCCGAGAGCCGCACACGCTCACTCGGCATCACGGGCGCTGCCAACTACTCCTACGATGAGCGCTACCTCTTCGACGTGAGCCTGCGCTTCAACGGCTCATCGGTGTTCGGCTCAGATAATCGCTGGGGTACGTTCTGGAGCGCCGGCGCTGGTTGGAATCTTCACAAAGAACATTTCATGCGCGATGCCACATGGTTGAACCTCTGCAAGTTCCGCGTCACATACGGCCTCACGGGCAACCAGAACTTCTCTCCCTATCAGGCTAAAGCCACTTACAAGTTCTACGACAATATCATCTATGACAATATCTCAGGCGCTTACCTGATGGGTATGCCCAACCCGAACCTGAAATGGCAGCAGACGGGCGACTTCACCGTGGGCCTCGACCTCGGGCTGTGGAAACGACTGAACCTGCGTTTCGACTACTACGACAGCCGCACGCGCGACGCCCTCATCGCCATGTCTATCCCGACGTCGACAGGTTTCACCTCCTACATGGAGAACCTCGGCAACGTACAGAACCGAGGCGTGGAAGCCACTGCTAACTGGCGCTTCTATCAGAAAGGACAGTCGTACATGAGCCTGACCGGCAGCATCGCACACAACGTGAATAAGGTGACGAAGATCAGCGATGCCCTTAGCACTTTCAACCGCGAACAAGACGCCGAGAACACGACCTCTCCCATCATCCGCTACGAGGAAGGGCAGTCGATGAGCGTCATCTGGGCGGTGAAGTCGTTAGGCATCGATCCGGCCACAGGCCGCGAACTGTTCGTCAAGAAGGACGGTACGTCGACTTACGACTATACGACCGACGACTACATCATCGGCGGCGACTCCAACCCGAAGGTGCACGGCACGCTGGGCTTCAATGGCGAAGTAAAGGGCATCGGCCTGAGTCTGCTGCTGAGCTATCAGATGGGCGGCGACTTCTACAACCAGACACTCGTGGACCGCGTCGAGAACGTCAACATTGCAGGCAACGTAGACCGCCGCGTGTTCTCCGACACATGGAGTCAGCCGGGTGACGTGGCACTCTACAAGCATATCTCCGCCACACCTACCACGACCTATGCCTCGACTCGCTTCATCCAGCGCAACAATATGCTCGACTTGACAACGCTGTCGGCTTACTACGATTTCAAATATTGTTCGTGGCTACAGCGCATCAAGCTGGAACGTCTGCGCGTAACGGCCTATATGAACGATGTCTTCCATCTCTCCACAATCCATGCCGAACGTGGTCTCAACTACCCCTACGCCCGCACCTTCTCGCTGTCGGTGACGGCCACGTTCTGAAGAGTGAAAAGTGAAAAATGAAAAGCTAAAAATAAAAGTTTCATTAGGAATTAAGAAGATTATGAATCATAAACATCACAATATAGTAAATTGGTGCAAGAGCCAAGTGAAGAGTAATTTATATTTTTCACTTCTCACTCTTTCACTATTCACTCTCTTCACTCTCACCAGCATGACGAGCTGTAACGACTGGCTCGATGTGCAGCCACGCTCACAAGTCGAGGACACCGAGCTCTTCGAGACAGAGAGCGGTTTCAAGGAAGCTTTGGCAGGCGTCTATTCGTCGATGGTCAACAGCGGTACTTACGCCAAGGAGGCTACCTATGGTTTCATCGGTGTGCTTGGCCATGAGTGGGACTTCTACTATGCCAGCCAGTACGACGATGCGGCAGCCTTCAACTACGATGCAGCCTACCCGACGAACTACATCCGTGCCATCTGGGCCAACAACTACAGCGGTATTGCCAATGCCAACAACCTACTGGCGCACATTGACGATGACACGGGCCTCTTCTCGACCGACAACCACGATATCATTAAGGGCGAGGCGTTGGCGTTGCGTGCCTTCCTACACTTCGACCTCCTGCGCTGCTTCGGCGTTAGCTTTGCCGTCAACCCCGATCAGCCTGCTATCCCCTACTCTACGGCGCTCAGCTATCGCGTGTTCCCTCAACTGACTGTTCGCGAAGTTGCGAATGCCGTGCTCTCAGACCTCCAGTCTGCCGAGGTGTTGCTGGAGAAAGCAGACCCCATCGTCACGGGTCGTGAGATTACGGAGAGCGTGGACAATGGCTACCTCCTCAACCGACAGTTGCACCTCAACTACTATGCCGTGAAGGCCCTCGAAGCACGTCTCCACCTATGGAAAGGCGACTATGCACGTGCCCTCGAGGCTGCTGAGGTCGTACTTAGCTCCGACCAATTCCCCTGGGCTACGGTGGCGAATCTGCAGGCAGGCTACGACCGCTCGATGGCTACCGAACACCTGTTCGCCCTCAACAACTTGACTATGCAGGCCGATGTGTCCGATCGCTACTTCGATGACGGTTCGCAGTACAGCTTTGCTGTGACGCGAGATCGTTTGCTCGACTACTACGATAATGCCACACAGGACTACCGCTATACCTTCCTCTTCAAGTCGGGCTCGGCAACGCATGCCAACAACCGATATTCTATGAAATATGACACGCCTGCAAGTACGAGCACTTATTATAATTACAAGATGCCGCTCATCCGCATCTCCGAGATGGTGCTCATCAAGGCAGAGGTGCTCTACCGTCAAGGCAATACTGACGGCGCACGAGCCGCCCTCAACCAACTGCGCATCGCCCGCAACCTGCCTCCCATAACCGAGTTGCCCAACGACTTCGAGCTAGAACTCATTCGTGAGTACCGCCGCGAGTTCCTGGGCGAAGGTCAACTCTTCTTCGTTTACAAACGACTGAACCGCCAGAACATCCTCTACTCCGACGTCGATGCTGTAGCCGAGAAGGTCTACACCTTCCCGCTTCCCATCACCGAAACAGAGGCCGCCCAACGCGAGGCGAATAAGTAAAGGCCCCTGCCACTCCCCCAAGAGAGGAAAGACAAAAGGGAAAAAGAGAAATAGCCACCGTTCCTCTTCCGTAAGGAAGAGGCCAAAATCCAACCAAAGACCGACAATAACACATATATGTCTATGAGAATCAATCATTCTTTATACAATATCCATTATTTACTCGTGGCAATCGTATTGGCGATGTTGTCCTCCTGCTCAAAGGAAGAGATTTCGACCTACGACACCTCTCACACAAGCCTTAACATCTGGGTCGGTAATGTCGCAGGTGCGGTCTTCGAGACGACAACCTACAACTACTCCTATGCCTACGAAGAAGGCGCCGTGACGTTCTACGCACAGATTAGCGGCATGCCCGCCGACCACGACCGGACATTCCACCTCCAGCCCTTCGGAGGGGATTCTGCCCTCATGGTCAACACCATCCGCACCGAGGACTACGTCATCCCCGCCGGGCAGATTGGTGGCACCTATCAGGTCTATTTCAACAGCCAGAAACTCTCGTCGCCCACACTCTTCACCACGAAGGACGGACGCATCAACTTCCGTGTCGTGCCCGACGAGGCCTTCGAACTCGGCACCGAGAACCATCAACAGTTCACCGTTGTGCTAAAGAACTATCTCGCCAAGCCCGACAACTGGGATGCCGCCAACTTCCCGCGCATTCCGCTTTCACGTTACTTCGGCACCTACAGCCGCGTGAAATATCAGTTCATGATTGAACACCTTGGACTCGTGGACTTCGAAATCAATTATAATACGCAGACCGCCTACGACGAAGAGACAAACATCGTCTCAGCCGTCTACGCCGTACACCTCCAACAACTCATGCAACGAGCCCTCAACGAGTACAACGCCACGCATGACGAACCACTCACCGATGAATTCGGGAATCCAGTAACATTCTAACTTTGATTGCTATGCGCTGCAAGAATTATACACGATCATTCATTTATTACACATTCATCGCCATTGCTATGGCGATGGTCACTGCTTGCTACGATGACGAAGGCAATTACGACTATCATGAACTTGATGCCGTGGCCATCGATACGACGGATGCCGGCATACAATCGGAGTACGCCATCATGCGCTTCGACACGCTCGTTCTGGAGCCCAAAGTGCTCTTCCGTGGCGAAGAGGTGAAAGGTAGCGAAGCACCGCTCGACTATACTTGGACCATCTTCAGCGCCACCTCTGGCTCTGGCGCAAGTGCCGTCATCGACACGATTGGCTCGGAGCGCAAACTCAATGCCGTCATCAGCCGCACGGGAGGTAACTACTTTGTACAACTTACCGTACAAAACCGCAATGATGGCATACGCCAGTTCTGGCGTGTGCCCGTGGCCGTGAGTGAGGTGTTCGACGGCGGTTGGATGGTGTTCTACGAAAGGGCCGACCAACCGGGCTACTCCGATCTGGCCCTCATCTACAACCCGTGGACGAAGCTTAATGTCAACTACAATCGCTACTACACGAACCTCTACGAGACCACCAACGGCGAACCGCTACAAGGTCATCCCATCCGCAGTCTCGACATCGCGGTATCCCTTGCCTCGGGCAACAACTATGTAGGCCTTTGCACCGACTACACGCTCGTAGGCGTTAGCGAGAACGGTATCATGAAAGCGCTTGAATTCAATGAGTTTTTCCACGAACCGCCTGCCACGATGCAACCCACTTGGTACGGCCAGCACGGCTCTGGCGTCATGAGTGGTCAGAGTTCCGAGGTATTGCTTAATGCTAATCAGATTTACACCAACACCTACTCGTTCAGCGCCACCGAAGGCCGCGCTACGAAGTTCGGCGTACCCAAGTTCGCCAACGGAATTGGTGAGTTGGCCCCTTGGAACGCCGAGGTCCCGAACACCCTTAACTATGGTATCGTTGTGTACGACAACACGTTCCATCGTTTCCGCTACGCAGCCTATAACAGCGCTCAGCTCGAAGAGTTTGCCGAGCAGGATGTCAATCTGGCTGCTTTCGACATCAACAACACGGGCATGGACTTCGTGATGGCCGACTGGGGCAAGGGTACTAGCCAAGGTGTGGGTCTCAGACCCTTCGACTATATCATCATGGAACGCGCGGGCGCGCGTTATCTCACCATCTCGAATTTCTCTTCATCAAATCCTCAAGACACCAATATCGGCATTGGTCTTTACCCCATGAACGACCTCTGCCCAGATATAGCTGACGCCACCACGATGTCAGCCAGTCACGTCGGCAGTTTCATTTATTATGGAGCTGGCAATAAGGTCTACACCTTCGCTTACGACAGCCAACAACCGGCTTCCATAGCATGGACGGCTCCCAATGAAGACGAGGAAGTGACCTGTGTGCGTATCATGAAATACTACCATGGCACGATCTACGGTTATGGTATGGTTCCGATGTCCGATCGTCTCGTGCACATCGCCACTTGGAACGAGACGAAAGGCGAAGGACGAGTCTATGAGTATCTCATCAACCCTGCCAGCGGTATCCTCGCCACCGACAATCACTACGAATATCCCATCCCGGGACGTGTAAAGGACATGGCCTGGAAATTCTCAATGCAATAGCGCCTGTTTAAACCAAAGAAAGCAGATACTATCTAACAAACAACAAAAGACAAAAGAAACTCAATAATGTTACACTCTATGAAACGACTGACTTCAACCCTACTCACGCTCGCCATCGCCGTCACGGCTATGGCACAAGGCGTAGTCTTCGAGCCCGAAGGCACTACTCTCGAGCAAGCCTCAGCAAAGGCTAAAGCTGAGAACAAACTCATCTTCCTCGACTGCTACACACAATGGTGCGGCCCCTGCAAGAAGATGAGCAAGGAGGTGTTCCCACAAGAAAAAGTGGGAGCCTATATGAATCCTAAGTTCGTGAACATCAAGATTGACATGGAAAGCGCTTATGGTGCGCCATTAGCTAAGAAACTTCAGATTCAGGCTTACCCGACTTTCGTCATCTTTAATGCAGACGCACAGGAGATTTCACGTTTCCTCGGTTACCAAGCTGCTGACGAGTTCATTAAAGTTGTTGGGGAGAAGAGCGCAGACAATGCCTCCTCTGCGCTTGAACAACGTTGGAAAAGCGGCGACCGCGACCCTCAGTTCCTCATGGAATACCTGCAGACGCTGACCGCCTCCTACAAGGGCGACGAGGCTAATGCCGTAGCCGAGGCTATCCTCGAAGGCAAGGAAGAGACGTTTGCCGCAGATAGCACGCTTCGCATGATTTTCTTCCGCAACATCAATAATCCCTTCGCCAAGTCGTTCGTCTACACGGCCCAACATCCCGAAGCCCTGTCGGCTGCTATTGGAGAGATGCCTGTACAGATGAAGATCCAAAACGTGCTCTCTGGTTTCCAGCGCCAAGTCATCAATGAGGCTAACGGAACAGCTACGCTCGACGAAGATGCCTTCGGACGTTTCCAAGCCCTATTGGCCGTTCTTGGTGTAAAGAATGCCGACCACTATCGCCTCTCAACGCTCATCACGCTGGCTGAGAAACAGAAGAACTATGATGCCTACCTCAACCACATCCGCGAATATCTCTCCAATCCCAACCTCGATGCCGACGATATGCAGTTGGCCAATTGGACGAAGCCTTTCGCCGATCCCAATGCTGAGACGAAATACAAGGAGCAGATGAAGGGCATCCTGCGTCAACGCATCAACGAAATCAAAGCGGGTAAGCGCAAGGCACAGCGCAAAGTAGGCAATATGATGCTTTCCCGTCCCACCGATGAGTTACTCGAGATGATCATTGACGCTCTTGACGGCAAGATGCCAGGTGAACGTTGAAGATAGTATCGTAAACACCATAACAAGAAAAAGCCTCCCAATCGGGAGGCTTTTTGTTTCAGTCAAGAAGTGTGAGTTCCTGCTTACTTCACCTTTGCAACGATAGCCTTGAAAGCTTCGGCATGGTTCATGGCCAGGTCGGCGAGCACCTTGCGGTTGATCTCGACACCTGCCTTGTGCAGGGCACCCATGAGCTGGCTGTAGCTCATACCCTCGAGACGAGCGGCAGCGTTGATACGCTGGATCCACAGAGCGCGGAAGCTGCGTTTCTTTTGCTTGCGGTCGCGATAAGCATAGGTCAGACCCTTCTCCCAAGTGTTCTTGGCAACGGTCCAGACATTCTTGCGGGCACCGAAGTAGCCGCGGGTGAGCTTCAGGATTCTCTTTCTCTTTGCACGTGAAGCGACGTGATTAACTGATCTTGGCATAATTTTGTTTGTTTTTGAACGTAAGCGCCGATTATCATTTAACGTTTAACATCGGACTTTACTGGCTCAGCGTTCGGTTTGACTTTGGGTGATTTCCGAGCGGAAATACTTGTTTAACTCTCTATCCTGATGAAAAAGATTAGCGAAGGAGAAGGAGCTCGCGAACCTGCTTGCGGTTGGCCGTTACGACCAGGTCGCTGTGCTGCAGATTGCGCTTCTGCTTCTTGGTTTTCTTTGTCAGGATGTGGCTGTGATAAGCGTGATGACGCTTAATCTTACCCGTTCCGGT
>CADCOX010000173.1 GCA_902803195.1 uncultured Bacteroidales bacterium | reverse complement strand
CGTCAACTTCAAGCCGGGCGCCAAGCTCCAGCGCAAGCTCCGCGAGGCCACCTTCGAGCCCACCATCTCCCGCAAGGCGCAGGCCGCCGCCCTCCGCGCCGAGAAGGAAGGCAAGAAGAACGCCGACTGGAACGACCCCGAAGAGGGCGAAGGAGGAGGCAACCAGGAGCCCTAACAGACCCACCCCCGACCCCTCCCGTCAGGGAGGGGAGGGGCTGGCGCGATGGAGCGCGGTTGACAGCGCGGTTGCCCGCTCTTGAAGAGCCGCGGTGCCCCTCCCGTCAGGGAGGGTGAAAGCCCCCCTGCCGCCCATTAACCATCTATCAAACGACTTCAATCAACGAAAGGAAAATGAAAAAGCAACGCATCCTCGAGCTGGCGGTGAAGATGATAGTAGCCGCGCTCACGGCGTTCCTGACGGCGCTGACCACGACCTCCTGCATGGGGCGCGGACCGCTGTTCTGACAAAACAACGACAACGTCACGACAACTACTACGACAGCGTTCGCTCGGCGCAAAGCGACGCCTTGAACGGGAACGACTTCAACAACGCGCGAATGCTATCGACGACGAAAAATGGCGTCCGATGCTGAAAAATCTAATATTTTTTGGCGTTCGGGCGCTTTTTCCTTATATTTGCAGCCGATAACATATAAGCGAGGCTGCGACGACGTCCGCCGTCACATAGACATAAGCAAATAAACTGATTAACGTATAACGAAAGTCTCAAAAAAAGTGATGCGAAAACGTTTCTTCACACTATGCGCTGCCCTGGTGTTCGTAGGGCTGGCGATGGCACAGAGCTGGACGGCCGACAACGGCAACGGCACGTTCACCAATCCACTGTTCTACGACGAGTTCTCCGACCCCGACATCCTGCGCGTGGGCGACGACTACTACCTGGCGGGCACGACGATGCACACCGTGCCGGGCTTGGTCATCCTCCACTCGAAGGACCTGGTCAACTGGGAGAACATCTCCTACTGCTTCGACCGCTTCGACTTCGGCGACGACGCCTTCGCGCTCAAGAACCACAAGGAAATCTACGGCCAGGGCATCTGGGCTCCCTGTATCAGACATGCCAACGGGCAGTTCTACGTCTTCTCGAACGTCAACGGCAAGGGACTGCAATGCTACACCAGCAAGAATATCGAAGGCCCCTGGACCCACCACAACATGAAGGGTAACATCTACGACCTGGGCGTGCTGTTCGACGACGACGGCAAGGTCTACGCCATCCACGGCTACGGCACGGTCAAATGCACTGAACTCGAGCCCGACATGAGCGGCCCCAAGGAGGGCACCGAGCGCGTCATCATCCCCGAGGGCAACGGCGTCGGCGAAGGCCATCACATGTATAAAATCGATGGCATGTACTACCTCATCTCGACCGACTACCGACCGAATGGGCGCACGCTCTGCTCGCGAGCGAAGAGCATCTGGGGACCCTACGAGACACGCGTCATCACCGCCGACGAAACCTACGGCTACCATGCAGCCTCGCTGACGCAGGTGCCGCGAGGCACGAAATATCGCATCGGCGAGGACGGCACGCGGTTCGCCCTCGGACCTGTCGACAAGGATGCCACCGCGTGCACCAACGCGCATCAGGGCGGCATCGTCCAGTACAAGGACGGCTCGTGGTGGGCACTCTTCATGCAGGACTTCCACTCCATTGGCCGCACGGTCTGCCTCATGCCGATGACGTGGAAGGACGGCTGGCCCATGGTGGGGCTCGAAGGCAATTGGGGAAGGGCTCCGAGGACATGGTTCAAGCCTGGAACAGCGAGAGGCCATTATGGCATCGGAGACGGACCCTCAGGGGCTCATTCCCCCTACGTTCGCTCCGACAACTTCGACGCCAAGCAACTTGGACGCATCTGGCAGTGGAACCATAACCCCGACGACCGCCTGTGGAGCCTCAAGAGCGGACGCCTGCGCATACAGGCACAGCCCGCCGAACAACTGATGTGGGCGCGCAACACCTTGACACAGCGCGTCATAGGACCTAAGTCCATCGCTACCGTCGAGCTGTACGTCGGCGGCATGAAAGACGGAGATGTCTGCGGACTGGGCAACATCAACGTCCCGTGCTCATGGATAGGCGTGGTGAAGCAGGGCAAACAGCTGACCCTCAGCTGTTTCGAACAACTGACAAACGACACGCTACGCGTGCCCGTCAGTCTTGCTGGCGGGAAAATATGGCTGCGCTGCATCGGCGACTACGACAACGACCAGGCGCAGTATGCCTACTCGACCGACGGCGTGGCGTTCCAGACGCTGGGACGCATGATGCCGCTCAGCTACCAGCTCATCTCGTTCCAAGGTTCGCGCCATGCGCTCTTCGCCTTCAACGTCACGGGCAAGCGCGGCGGGTATGCTGAGTTCGACAACTTCACCGTCGAAGAACCTTCAGCCGACCGCAGGGCTAACATCCCTTACGGCAAGACCTTCCGCATCCTGAACAAAGCCACTGGACGTCCTGCCGTCTGCGACCCTCACGGGCTGTTGTACGACAGCCGCCCCGACGACCACAGCCAGCGCACGCAGTTCCGCATCGAGGACCGCGGCCAAGGGTGCGTGGCGCTGCAATGCATGGATGGGCGCTACATCAAAGTCTACGGCGAGGGGCTGGCTGGCGACGTGCGATTCACGACGAAGGCCGACGAGGCTGAAGTATTCCTCTGGCAGGATTATCTGGACCACGACTTCATGCTCTTCTCGCTGCGCAACCACCGCTATATAGGCAAGAGCCCCACAACCGGAAGCCCCTACTCAATGGACTTCGTGGGACCCGACCCCGCTCGGCGCAACGGCAGCGTGATGAGGTGGGAAAGTGAAGAGTGAAAGACTCCTCTCCGACTCTCCCCGTGGGGTCGAAGGAAGTGAAAAATGAGAGTGAAAGATAAGTTTTCTCCTTATAGCAACAGAGACATGGAGACTCAGAACTTTATGTTTCCTTCATGACGCTCTGACTCTGTGTTCAGCAAGTAATTAAAGTAGTATAATCAAAACCCCAACCCTATGACACTCAATGAAATCGCGCTGCATCGCCGCAGCATTCGCAAATACAATGGCAACCCCGTCTCACGTGAGGAACTGGAGACGTTGGTGCGCTTCGCACAGGAAGCGCCGTCGTGGAAGAATCAGCAGACCTCACGCTACCACATCGTCACGTCGCCAGCTGTCGTGGCGGATGCACGCCAATGCCTCGAGGGCTCTAATCCGCTGAAGACCGAGGGCGTGGGTGCCCTGATCGTGACGGCTTTCAAGCACAACATTGTGGGGCATACCCATGGAGTGCCCGACAACGAAGGTGGTAATGGCTGGGGATGGTATGATTTGGGGTTGCAGAACGCCTACCTGCTCCTGAAGGCTGCTGAACTCGACTTGGACACCTTAGTGATAGGCATCCGTTCGGCCGACCGCCTCCGCGAGCTCCTGCAAATCCCTGACGACGAAACGATTGGAGCCGTCATCGCCGTGGGTCATCGAGTGGACGACGCTCATCGTCCGCCTCGCAAGGAACTGAAGGAAATAGCACGCTTTGTGTGACAAGCGTAATTAATGACGAGTGACGAATGACAAATGACGAGTGACGAGTGACGAATGACGAATACAAATTACTGGCATTTTTAAGGTAATATGCATTCGTCATTCGTCATTTGTCATTCGTCATTCTATATCTTCCTTCTCACAGCATCCCCTCGAGTTCGGCTATACGGCTGCGGAAGTCGGAATCGGCCTGCATGCGCTGTGCAATAGTCTGGCAGGAGTGGATGACGGTGGCATGTCCGCGATGCCCAATGAATGCGCCTATCTTGGTGGTGCTGAGGGGCGTATGCTGTTGTGCCAGGTACATCGTCACTTGACGAGCCAGCACAACAGGTGCCTTGCGCGAGGAAGAGAGGACGTCGTCGCGGTCGATGTCGAAGTAGTGACAGGTCTGCTCGAGGATGCTCTCGATGGTGATGGCCTTGCGTTGATTGCTCAGCCCGACCGTGCGTGCGATGACGCGCTCGGCCAGATTGATGTCGATGTCGCTATCATTGACGACGCTGTAGGCCATGAGTGAGGTCAGCACGCCCTCGAGGTCGCGGATGCTCTTGTCGACGTGCTCGGCGATGTAGTCGACCACTGGCGTTGCCACGTTGAGTCCGTCGCGACGTATCTTGTAGAACAGGATGTCGCGGCGAAGCGTCTGATTGGGGCGCTCTATCTCAGCCAACAAACCCCACTTGAAGCGGGTGAGCAGTCGCTCTTCCATGCCCTGCAAGGCCACGGGCGGACGGTCGGAGGTCAGGATGAGCTGGCGGCCGTTCTGATGGAGGTGGTTGAAGATGTGGAAGAAGGCGAGCTGCGTCTTCTGCAGGGTGGCGAACTCCTGGATGTCATCGATGATGAGGACGTCGATGCTTTGGTAGAACGCGATGAAGTCGTTGACCGTGTTCTGGCGCACGCTGTCGGTGTACTGCACTTGGAAGAGGTGAGCCGAGACGTAGAGGACGCGCAGTTCGGGGTGCAGCTCCTTCAGTCTGAGACCGATGGCGTTGACGAGATGCGTCTTGCCGACACCCGAACCGCCATAGATGAAGAGCGGGTTGAAGGTAGCCTGATGCGGGTTCTGCGCAATGGCAAGACCCACGGTGCGAGGCAGTTTGTTGCAATCGCCCTCGATGAAGTTGTCGAACGTGTAGTCGGCTTTCAGCTGCGAATCGAGCTGCTGCAGAGGACGTGGGCTGGTGTTGAGTCCTGTCGTGCGGAAAGGTGCCTTGACGGCCACTGATGTGCCAGCTTGCTCTTCGACGACCTTGATGTCGTCGGTAGCGTCAACCTTAATCTCGTAGCGCACGCGTACGTCAGGCCCGAAGAAATGCTGCAGCACGGCACGGAAGAGGCGCAGGAAGTGAGCCTCGATATACTCACGAATGAACGGACTGGGCATGCACAGCGTCAGCAACCGTTCGCCTTCGTCGAAGCTGCCGAAGGTGACGGGTACGAACCACGTGGCGAACTGCTGGCGGGTGACGTTGTTGGCTATCATCCGCAGGCAGTTGTCCCACCGTGGGTCGGTAATTATGCTTGCATGGTTTTCCATTCTTTTGTGGTAAAGTACATGTTCTTCGTGTAGGGCGAATTGCGAGTGCAAAGGTAGAACTTTTTTTTTGAATGGCAAAATGAACCTCAAAATAAAATCACTAAAGAAGGGGCTATAAAAGGCACGTTTTCAATACTTTCTAAAGATGCACTCTGGAATATGTTGGCCAACCTCTTGCAAAAGGTTAATGCTTTGATTCATAAACGATTGAAGCGGCATTAGATGTTGCCGCCTCAATTTTTTTTATTGCCCTAACCTCCGATAAATTAAGCTCTTACTCATCTTCGGCCGAAGGAAGGAAAAAGAATGGTTCTATTTGGAAATTTTATTTATTTTGCAGTTTCTTGCTCTACGGGTTTCTCCTTCTTGCCGAAGACCGAGAAATGGACGTAGCGTTTGGGATGAGCCTTCAAATCCTCGACCAATTGTGCGGCGCTGTTGGCCGTGCGGTTGAGATTGCCGTAGAGGGTCGTGTCGTTGAGCAGGAGGCCGACATTGTTGTCGGTCGCGTTCAGTCGCTGGGTCATTTTGTTGACGTTGCTCATCGTGCCGTCCACCTTGGCCATCGTGCCTTCGAGGTCCAGGCGGTTGAGTTTGTCGGTGAGCGCGACGACATTCTTCCCTGCGTCGTTGAAGGTCTGCGTCATGGCTGGTACCTCCTTCTGCAGCAGGTGGTTGAGATTGCGCGAACTCTGGTCGAGGTTGGAAGTGAGCACCTCGGTGTTGGCGAGAATCTTCTGCAGGTTGGGGTCGGCTGCCAGCGTGTTGAGTGTGGTCAGGAGCGTGTCGACCTTAGCCAGAGTCTGCTCCAACTTGGGAATCATGTCGGCAGCCTTGGCCATGAGACCATTGTTGTCGGCGGCGGGAATGGTGTCGCCCACAGCATAGCGCTCTACAGGGTTGTTGCCCATCATCAGGTTGAGTGTACAGCCGCCTAGCATGGCTTCGTCCAGAACGGCTGTTGTGCCGACGGGGATGCGCATGCCGTCCTCGACGGCAATCTCTACGATGACGCCTGTGCCAGGGTGGTCGTAGTCATACCGTATGTCGGAGACGATGCCCACATTGTAGCCGTCGGCGTAGACGGGGCTGGACTTGGCGAGCGCTTTGGCATTGCGGAAATTGATATAGTACGTGTCCTGCGTGGTGAACAGGCTCACTCCCTGCAGGAATTTAATCGTAAAGAAAAGGAGTACAAGGGCGATGACCCCTGTGAATCCTATCATGGCTTCGCGACTGATTTTCATTGTTGGGTAGCTTTATATTTCTTGATGGCCTCGTAGATGCTGCGTGCCAGTTCGTTAACGCCTCGTTCGCTGGTGAGGTAGCTTTCCTCGGAAGCGGTAGTGATGTAACCGAGTTCGACGAGGCAAGAGGGCATGGAGGTGGCTCTGAGGACCAGGAATCCTGCTTGATGGACGCCCTTGTCGACGCGTCCTGCGCCACGGAACTGTTGCTGGATCAGCGACGCCAGCTTGACGCTCCGCTCCATGTTCTTGTCCTGCATGAACTCGAAAATGATGTAGGATTCCGAACTCTTGGGGTCGAAGCCTTCGTAGCGGCTCTCGTAGTCCTTCTCAAGCATGATAGCAGCATTCTCACGCTTAGCGACAGCCAGATTGTCAGCCGCGCGGTGCATACCGAGGGTGTAGGTCTCGGAGCCGCGTCCCTGTGCCTTTCCTGGGAGCGCATTGGTGTGGATGCTCACGAAGAGGTCAGCCTTAGCCCGATTGGCGATGGCGGCGCGTTCGTTGAGTTCGACGAAGACATCCGTCTTGCGGGTGTAGACCACTCGGACGTCTTTCAGATTGTCCTCCACGAGTTTGCCGACAGCCTTGGTCACGGCAAGATTGATGTTCTTCTCCTTGCCCGTTTTGCCCAAGGCGCCAGGGTCTTTGCCTCCATGGCCGGCATCCAGAACGAGCGTGAACGTAGGGGCTGTTTGCGCCACTGCCGTCAGCACGAAAGCTGGCAGCATGACGAATAGCAGTAGAAAGGTGATTTTTCTCATTTCGTGCACAAAGGTAGTTCAAAACGAGCGACGAGACAAAAAAACGTACTTCTTTTTTCCTCTTCAACCCTCATTTCCCTCACAATTAGCGAAGAAAAGGTCAAAAAACGTTCTCGCTTGGCTCGTTTTGTGGACATTAGAGGTAAGGAGCCGTGACGGATTGAGGTGCTGCTTTCATCGCCTCTGGTGAACCGCTGAAGATGATTCGTCCGCCCGCTTCGCCTGCACCAGGGCCCAACTCGATGACATAGTCGGCGGCACGGATGACGTCGGTATTGTGCTCAACGACGTAGACCGTGTTTCCTTCCTCGACCATCCGTCGGAAGAGGCGTATGATGTGATGGACGTCGCGTAGGTGGAGACCGTCGGTGGGTTCGTCGATGATGAAAATCTTGCCTTTCTCACTCAGATAGGAGGCCATCTT
>CADCOX010000172.1 GCA_902803195.1 uncultured Bacteroidales bacterium | reverse complement strand
GGGCGCAGTGAACTTGAAGAAAGGGCAAGCCGTCGTCTTCGATTTCGGGCAGAATATAGTAGGATGGGTGAACTTCAAGGTGAAGGGCAAGACTGGCAATCGCCTGCGCTTACGCTTCGTGGAGATGCTGAACGACACAGGCGCTGCCAACCGCGGCAACGACGGCCCCGGCGGCACACCCTATCTGGCCAACCTGCGCTCGGCCAAGGCTTCGCTCTACTACACCCTTTGCGGTGCTGAAGAAGGCGAGAGCTACCACTCATCCATGACCTTCTTCGGCTTCCGCTACTGCGAAGTGACGCCCTCCGACGACGTTGAGATTCTTGCCATTGAGGCACAGCCCATCAGTTCGTCAACCGACGACCGCGGAAGTGTGGAAACTAGTCATGAGTTGGTCAACCAACTCTTTTCCAACATCACTTGGGGCCAGCGTGGCAACTTGCTGAGCGTGCCTACCGACTGTCCACAACGCGACGAGCGTCTTGGATGGATGGCCGATACACAAGTCTTCTCCTGCACAGGCTTGTACAATGCCTACACGGAATCGTTCTACCGCAAGTGGATGCAGGACGTGCGTGATGGCCAAAATGCTGAGGGAGCCTACCCAGGCGTTGCGCCCGAGTGCTGGGGCACGCCTTTCGGACAGACCGTCTGGGCTGACGCGGGCATCGTCGTACCCTGGAACTTGTACGTCATGACGGGCAACAAGGATATCCTCATAGAGAACTATACTTCGATGGAGCGCTATATGGACTATCTTTCGCGACAAGTATTCGATGGTTACCAATATAACGGTGGCGGTCTCACCTGGGGCGATTGGCTCTCATTCGTGAACACCGACACTCGCTACATTGCCGTGGCTTATTACGCCTACGTCACTCAACTGATGACCAAGATATCCATTGCATTGAGCGAGAGCGACGACGACACCTACGCCCGCAAGGCCGCGCAGTATGACAAACTCTTTGGAAACATCAAGTCCGAATTCCGTAAGCGTTACATCACGCCTAACGTAAAACAGACGACACAGACCGCCCTGCTCATGGCACTCCAGTTCAACCTATTAGAAGGTGACGAGGAGATTGAGAACTTCAAGACACGCCTCACCCGCGCCATCCGCAACAACAGCTACAAACTGAACACTGGCTTTGCCGGTACGCCGCTGTTAGGCCCCACGCTGTCCCGCTACGGGCTGAACGACTACGCTTATAACCTCCTACTGCAACGCCAATGCCCATCGTGGCTCTATAGCATTGACCAAGGCGCCACTACCATATGGGAACGCTGGAATAGCTATACGAAAGAAAGCGGTTTCAGCGACCCTGGCATGAACTCATTCAACCACTATGCCTATGGTGCCGTAGGTGAATGGATGTACCGCTATATGTGCGGCATCGAATATGACGAAGCGCAGCCTGGCTTCAAGCACATCATCCTGCAACCGCAGCCTGACCGCCGTCAGACGCTACCCACGGGGCAGGAGCTCATCACTGCAGCTAGCGCTAGCCACACGAGTTACTATGGTACGATTAGTTCGGCCTGGCAACTGCCCGAAGGCAACCAACTAGACTACAAATGCGCAGTGCCTGCCAACACGACGGCCACGCTGTACCTGCCTGTGGCCGATGAACATACAATCGTCCACGAAGGTAATACAACAGCCGAAGAAGCTGAGGGCGTGGAATACGTAGGCTACGAAAATGGCTGCAAGATTTACAACCTTGGTTCTGGCCACTACCAATTCACCGCCAGTCTCATCACGGCAGTCAAGAACCTCAGGGCCGACACTAATGACGGCCCCGTCTACGACCTCGCAGGGCGTCTGCTGGGCAGTAACAGCACAACCGCCGCCAACCTACGTCAGGGCGTTTACATCGTCAACGGAAAGAAATTAGCGGTTGAGTAGCTCATCTTAACCCCCATATTGAATCATGGTTAGGAGCTTAACATTATCAGCCATTCTTGCCTTACTGCCATTGATTACTGTTGCCCAACAAGAGCAATCTGAATCGTTGACATTCGAAGCCAGTGCTTTCGCCCATCCACCCATTGAATGGCATCCAATACCTTTATGGTTTTGGAATAACACGCTGGTATCTGGCAACGAGCTTGAGCTGCAATTGCAGCAGATGGTGGAAGTGGACGGTTATGGTGGATGTGCCATACTACCTTTCGGGCAGAATTTCAGCCCTGCCTACCTCTCTAACGATTACTTCACACTCTATTCCCGAGTGATGAAAAAGGCGCGTGAACTGGGTGCACACATGTCGATTTACGATGAATACGGTTTCCCCAGCGGTAGTATGGGCGCTATCAATGGGTCGGGCGTGGCAACCTTCAAGAACAATCACCCTGATCATACCGTGAAGCGCCTTGACAAGAGCGAGTTCCAAGTGGCGGCTGGCGCAACAGTTGACCGCACACTCTCGCTGAAAGGGACGCTCATGGCGCTCGTGGCCTATGACGACATAACGAAGGACGTAGTAACGCTGAACGATTTCTATGATGCCCGTACGCATCGCCTCACTTGGACGTCGCCTGCTGGCGGCAACTGGAGGGTCATGGCGTTCGAATGTGTCATCGACGGCGACCCCAACGTGGACTACCTCTCGCCTGAGGCCGTGAGCTTGTTCATTGAAGATACTCATGAAGCCTACTACAGCCATTTCCCCGACGAGTTTGGCCGAACGATAGTATCTACCTTCTTTGACGAGCCCACGATGTATCGCGCTGCAGGGCGTATGTGGACGGGCGATTTCAACGAGAAGTTTGTACAGCGTTATGGCTTCTCGCCCGAACGGTTGTACCCGGCACTATGGTATGACATAGGCCCCGCTACGACATGGGCGCGCAATCTGCTCTTCGGACTGCACTCTGCCCTCTACAGCGAAGGTTTCATGAAGACCATCAGCGACTGGGCCACGGCTCACGGCATCGCGGCCACTGGCCATCAGGACCAGGAAGAGATGGCCAACCCCACTAGCGTGGCAGGTGACCTGATGCTGGCGGCCAAGCACGTGACGATGCCTGGCATAGACAAGATTGGCAACGGCCGCCCTACTGAGGACTTCTACAAGGTAGTCTCCTCCGCGGCCAACTGCTGGGACAGGACCTACGTGATGTCGGAGTCCTTCGGTGCCATGGGAAACATCCCCACCGAGAAGCTTTACGAAGTGGCTGTCGAACAGTACACCAAAGGCATCAATCATCTCATCCCTCATGCCGTCTGGTACGATACAAATGACGTCACGTTCCTGCCCGAACTGTCCTGGCGCAATCCTCTCTACGGCAGCGACCTGCCAGCCTTCAACCGTTTCCTCTCGCGCCTGAACTACTTGTTGGCCCGGCCTGGACAACACGTAGCTGATGTGGCTATGCTCTATCCCATACAGACGCAATACGCCGGCCACTACTTCGACGGTCCCGAGGGCTACTACGAGGGCGGAGTGAAAGTGCCAGGGACCGATTATCCGCTCGTTTCGCACCTCCTCACCGACGACATCGGCGTAGATTTCACTTATCTCCATCCAGAGGTGATTGACGACCGCTGCACAGTCCGTGGCGGACGGTTGTGCTTGAACAATCCCATCAACCACGAGTCGTTCTCCACAATTGTGCTACCGGGCGTGAAGGTCATCTCGCTGAGCAATCTCAAGAAGATTGAGGAAGCGTGGGAGCAGGGTGTCCACGTTGTCTTCACGACACAACTTCCCCAACACGCAGCCGACGTCCCTGATGGCGACGACGAAGTGAAGGCCATCGTAGCTCGAATGATGAACGACAAAGGCCACCCTGCCCTCTACGTAGCACAACCCACGGCAACGTCAGTTGCAGATGCCATCGACGTCGGCCTGCCACGACGGGACGTGACATTCGTCGATAGCACGCAACCTTTCAACTATCTGCACAGAAGAATTGACGGGCACGATATGTATTACTTTGGCAATATCGACGGAACGTCTGCCACGAATACCATACGCCTACGTTCGTCCGCGAAGGCTTTCTCCGTACTCGATCCCCATACGGGAAAGGTTAGCGCTCCGACAATCACCACGACAAATGACCATCAAGCGGACGGCTTCGAGTTCAGTCTGGAGCTGCGTCCTTGCCATTCAGCGTTCCTCGTCGACGACGCCTTGCTGCTAAAAGATGCGCTGACCGACTGAGGCTGAGCGCTTAGCGCCCGAACAACCACTTCTTCAGGAAGGGGCTGACGCGCAGGACGTGGCTAGTGAGGATAGAGAATGCCACGACTAGGAGGGCGAGCGCGATGGCTGTGGTGCCTTCAAGAACGAAGTTTTGAGGATGGGCACGGAACCAGACGCCGACATCGGGCAACTTGGGAAGGAAGAAATAGTGAATAAGGTAGACGTCAAGCGTGCGCACCCCGATGTATTGGAGTGTATAGCCAATGCGCGTTTCCTTGGTGAACCATTGTGAGTAGTGGCGGAAGAAGGCCACGATGATCATAACTAGTGCGTACATCGACAATGTGCGCGGCAGGTTGGCCCACTGCAAACGCAGGTTGTGCCACTTGAGATAATCGCCTGCCCCCACGAAAGCAACAGCGATGAGCAGTGGGAAGAACCATTTGGAGTCCAACAAACGCTGCACCTGCGACCAGTAGCGATGAACGAGATTGCCCAACAGGAAGAAATGGAAGAAACGCGCCACTTCGGTGAGACTGCTAACCTGCCAGAACTCACCCTTATACCATGAAAACCACGACGGCATATAAAGCGTAGCGTAGGCGAAAAGGGAGAAGAGCCAGAGGATGATGAGAAGGGCGGACTCTCCCCCCGCCCTCCCTTGTAGGGAGGGAGCGGTCACCTGTCCAGACTTGCTATCCTCTTCAGCTGCAAAAATAACTGCTTCCTCCCTACAAGGAAGGACGGTGGGAGAGTCTGGGGCTTTGCGGGAGGTAAGCCTTTTTCCTATCCAACATACAGCATAGTAAATCAAGAACATCTCCAAGAGAACCATCGTGAACCAGTAGCCGCCCTTAGTGGGACTGGCCCAAGCCGTTCCCATCTTATCCCAGAAGACCTTGGCCGTGAGAGCGATCTCGGCCGTCATGAAGACCACAGTGGGGACAATCTGTACGCGCAGTTTCTTGGCAATAAGGTCGGTGGTATCGCGAGCATTCCACGAGAACGAAGCTTTATAAGCAAGGAAGCCACTG
>CADCOX010000171.1 GCA_902803195.1 uncultured Bacteroidales bacterium | reverse complement strand
CTGCTTGGCAGTTGTGGCAGAGGCGGCATGTGAGGTTGCGGAGGCCGGTTTCGTGGTGACCTTCTCCGTCGGGAATAAAGAAGCCAGCTGCGACTGCTTTTGACGCAGGATATCGGCGGGAAGGGTGAAGAGCACGCAGGCGATAACAACGGCGGCAGCAGCAAGAACAGCCGAGTGATGGAGGGCGCGCCGGCTGAGACGGATGATGATGGTGTCACGCTCGGCCTCGGCTTCCATCTGACGTATCTGCTGGCGGTGACGCTCCTTGCGACTTGCGGCTGGCGTGGTGCTCAGATAGGGCATGAAGAAAGCATCGAGTCCGTAGAAATCGGGGGTGGTGACGCCCGCCTGACAAGAAGAGAACGTAAGATGGCCGTCCTCGTCCTGCATGAAGACGCCGATAGTGCCGAAGTCCACTTGCCCTTCAGCCAGAAGCTGTTGGCGCAAACGAAGGATCATGGCTTGAATGTTACGCTTGGCCTCGGGTATGGTGCAACGGAGCGAATGGCTTATCTCACCTACAAGCAAACCATCGTCCTCGGTGACGTCGGCGTTGAAACGCACGGTACGAAGAGGAGGGAAGAAGAGGTTCTCCTGCTCGACACGCGACGATTCGCTCTCGCGTGCCACGAAGGCACCAAAGAGCGGCACGACAACACAGTCATGCGTCAAGAGAAGATGCTCAATATGGTAGGATAAGTCGTTCATCGGCCACAAAGGTACGACTTTCTGTTGGAATGACCACAAAAAAATGGGAAAATTTGCGATATTTTTTATTTCTTCTTGTTTTACTTGAATAATTTGATTACCTTTGCAGTTGTGATTCAAGGCTATGTCCTGTGCCCTCGGGAGAACCCTCAGGAACCTTGTCGAGGAGCGGTCAGATAGGGCGGCTATTGAGATTGTATTCATTAAAAGAAAAAACATAAAAGGAAATGAATATTGCTATTGTAGGAACAGGCTATGTCGGCCTCGTAACAGGTACTTGCTTTGCTGAGATAGGTGTCGACGTGACGTGCGTTGACGTTGACCCTCAGAAGATTGAAAAACTGGAAAACAACGAGATCCCTATCTACGAACCCGGACTGAAGGAATTGGTGAACCGCAATAAGACAGCGGGACGCCTGCATTTCACGACCGACCTGACATCGTGCTTGGATGACGTCGAGGTAATCTTCTCGGCTGTAGGTACGCCCCCTGATGAGGACGGTAGCGCCGACTTGAAATATGTGTTGCAAGTGGCTCGTACCATAGGCCAGCACATGAACGACTACAAATTGGTGGTAACCAAGTCGACAGTACCAGTAGGTACGGCTCGCAAGGTGCGTGCTGCCATTCAGGAGGAACTAGACCGCAGAGGCCTGGACATCCCGTTCGATGTGGCTTCGAACCCTGAGTTCCTGAAGGAAGGTAATGCCGTGAATGATTTCATGAGCCCCGACCGAGTGGTCGTGGGCGTAGAGAGCGAGAAGGCTCGCGAACTGATGACTCGCCTCTATAAGCCTTTCCTGATTCAGAACTTCCGTGTCATCTTCATGGATATTCCCTCGGCCGAGATGACCAAGTACGCCGCCAACTCTATGCTGGCTACCCGCATCTCTTTCATGAACGATATCGCCAACTTATGCGAGCTCGTGGGGGCAGACGTGAACATGGTCCGTGCGGGCATAGGTTCTGATACGCGCATCGGGCGTAAGTTCCTTTATGCCGGTTGTGGCTATGGCGGTTCGTGCTTCCCCAAGGACGTGAAGGCGCTCATCAAGACTGCGCAGCAGAATGGTTACGAGATGCGTGTGCTTCAGGCCGTCGAAGAGGTCAACCAGAATCAAAAGAGCGTACTCTTCCGCAAGCTGAAAGCAGCCATGGATGGCGACCTGCGCGGGAAGACTATTGCTCTTTGGGGCCTCTCGTTCAAGCCGGAGACCGATGACATGCGCGAGGCTCCGTCACTCGTTTTGATAGACTTGCTGAAGAGCGAGGGTTGCGAAGTGCGCGTCTATGACCCCGTAGCTATGGACGAGTGTCGACGTCGTATTGGCGACACGGTCAGCTATGCTCGCGACATGTACGACGCCCTTGTAGACGCCGATGCGATGCTGATGGTGACGGAGTGGAAAGCCTTCCGCCTACCATCGTGGAAGGTGGTCAAAAAGACCATGCGCCGTCCGCTCATCATAGATGGACGCAATATCTACGACGCAAAAGAACTGTGCGAACAAGGGTTTGAATATCATTGTATTGGGCAATAGATATTCGACTAAAAGATGAAGGCGAAGGAATGGGCGTAATGATACTTGCCGTTCCACCTAAAGCACTTAAGAGGTTTAGGAAAAGAACCTCATCAATTATCCATTATACTAAAGAAGAACGATGAATGCCCTGACCGTCTTCAAGGCCTCTGCGGGTTCCGGCAAAACCTTCACCTTGGCCATTCAATACATCAAGATGCTGGTGCTTGCCCCTGAGGGTGGCGAGTACGCCCGCATCTTGGCTGTGACTTTCACGAATAAGGCCACGACCGAGATGAAAGACCGAATTCTCAGTCAACTCTATGGACTCGGTCACAGTCTGCCCTCAAGCTACGACTACTATGAGGCGCTCTGCCGTTCTATTCGTGAGGATGGCATCGAGGTCCCTTCCGAGGAGGAACTGCGTCGCAGGTGTCGGCAGGCGCTGCATCAGATTCTGCATGATTACAATCGTTTCCGAGTGCAGACTATCGATGCATTCTTCCAATCTATCCTCCGCGGACTGGCGCATGAGTTAGGCCTTACAGCCAATCTGCAAGTGGAGATTAGCGACAAGGAAGTGCTGTCGAAAGCCGTGGACCGCATCTTCGACCGCCTACAAGACGACGAGGTGCTTCTGGACTGGGTGATGAGTCTGGTCGAGGATCAGATCATGAACAACCAACGTTGGGATGTCACTAATAATGTGAAAAGATTCGGGAGTACCATCTTCAACGAGGACTACCTGATGCGAGGTGACAAGCTGCGAGAACTGTTGGCCGACGACGAAGCTTTGCGTAAGATTATCTCGCAGATACGTCAAGTCCATGAGCAGGCCCGTCCTGCCGTTATCCAATATGGTAATGAATTAGCCGACACAATCCAGTCGCTTGGCGTTGATTATGGCGATTTCTCGAATGGAGATGATCTGGAAGCCTTTGTGTCAAAACTTCAGGACGGCAATATGTCCCTCAAATTCAGTAAACGTCTGCGCGATTGGTCGACCGACCCGCTCACTCTTGTCCGCAAGACCGACCAACGTCGCAGGCCGGAACTCGTTGGTATAGCCGATAGCGTGAGTGATGTGCTCGCCCGGGTGTTAGCGGGCTACGACAAATGGCAGTATATCTACAACAGCTCACATCAGACGCTGGCGCACATCAAAAAGTTGCGACTGCTGGTGGACATAGATCGTGAGGTGACTGCAATCAACTCAGAGACATCTCGTTTCAACCTGGCTAAGACACCGATTCTGCTACGACGAATGATTGGCGAGAGCGATGCCCCCTTTATTTTCGAGAAAATTGGCGCTCAGCTGAAGAACGTGATGATTGATGAGTTCCAGGATACATCTCGTCTGCAATGGCAGAACTTCAGGACCTTGCTGTTGGAGAGCTTCGCTAAAGGTGGCAGCAACCTACTCGTAGGCGATGTCAAGCAGAGCATCTATCGTTGGCGTGGTGGCGACTGGCACATGCTGGCCAACATCGAGCAGACGGTTGAGCCGACGCCTCGAATCGAGACGCTTGACACCAATTATCGCAGTTTCCGTCAGATTATTGAGTTCAACAACGAGTTTTTTCTCGCGGCGATCCCTAAGATGGATAAAATATCGGCAGCCGAGGTCGCATTGGCCAATGAACCTTTCTCGTTTGCTGCGGCCTATGCCGACGTGAAACAGGAAGTTCCTGCCAATCGCTCTGCTGCAGGTTTCGTTCGCATCAACGTGCAGAAGCCGAAAGATCACAATGGCTCTGAGGCTCAGGTAGCCGCTATTATCGATGATATGATGGCTCAGATAAGGTTGTTGCACGAAGGCGGGTTGCCGTATGACAAGATGACCATCCTTGTCCGCTATAACGATGATGCAAAACCTATCATCGAGGCTTTCAGCAAGGTCGACGACATGCCGCCTATCGTTAGCGACGAGGCATTCCATTTCTCATCCAGCTGGGCTGTGGTAGCACTCATCACAGCGTTACGCTTGCTTGATGACCCTGACAACCTTGTCGCTCAGTCCTATCTCGCCAGTCTTCGTCCCGATGCCTTGCCACTTGATGAACGACTGAGAGAACTCCCGCTATATGACCTACTTGAGACACTCTATCAGCAATTGGCACTTGACCAGCTGCCTGGGCAAGATGCTTACGTGATGAGTTTCTTCGATGCCATCTTGGATTATGTCCACCAAGAGACGTCCGATATTCGTTCTTTCCTTCGCTATTGGGACGAGACTCTCTGCGATAAGTCTATTCCTGCTGGACAGGTTGATGGCATCCGCATCATTACGATTCACAAAGCGAAAGGATTGGAGTTCCATACCGTCTTGATGCCTTTTTGTGATTGGACCTTCGACACCGACCGCGCTGGTAAGGCTCAGGATCTTCTCTGGTGCACACCCACGGAAGAACCTTATGCCCAATTGCAGCTTGTTCCCGTCACGCCGTCTACGATGACGACCAAATCCATATTTGCGACTTCTTACGCGCGCGAACATTTATATAAACGCTTGGACGAACTCAATGCCTTGTATGTCGGTTTCACTCGAGCCCGATGCAATCTTTATGCTTGGGCTGTCGGTGATGGCGACACCTTGTCTAAGCCTTCTCGTACGGTAGGCGACTTGTTAGCCAGGATTTATCCTGAAGGCCATGTTCGAGGCATTCCTGTCTCCTTTGTCAAGGCAGAAAAGGTAGACGATGACAACCGGCTCATGCCTCAACGCACACCCGTTGACGTGGAGATGTGCAGCTATCCCCTCACGGCCTCCTTCCGCCAAAGCAATCAGTCGCAGCAGTTTGTGGCACAGCCCGACGACGAGCCCGACGAGTTCTTCGTGAGTGTCAAGTCGCAAGAGCGGCTATATCTCGAGGTCGGTCGGCTTTTGCATAGCGTCTTGCAGCAGATTGAGACATCGGACGATTTCCCACGCGTACTTGATGCCCTCGAACACGAAGGCGTCATCTCTCGCAGTCAAGCCGATGGATCCTATGTCTCGGTTCGACGCAGCGACCTCGAAGGCTGGCTCCATCAAGGGCTCAAGCAACCGAAGGTGTCTACGTGGTTTAGTGGCGAATGGCGATTGTTCACCGAATGCTCGATTACGTGCATCGATGCGCAGTCGCATCAGCCCGTGGTTAAGCGTCCCGACCGTGTGATGGTCAGCGCCGATGAACGCCGTGTCGTAGTCGTCGACTTCAAGTTCGGGCGTCCTCGAGAAGAATATGAAGAGCAAGTGCTCGAATACGTCTCACTGCTCAAACAGATGTATCCTAACGCTAAGGTGGAAGGCTACCTCTGGTTTGTCTATAGTGGCAAAGTGCAGCCCGTTCCTTCGTCCAAAACCACTCCTTCACGAGGCGGTAGTGTCAAAGACAACAATCAACTCACCCTCGACTTCTGATTCCCATGAATACCTTTCTCCATCAAGTAGCAGCCTCTTTACTCAGCCGTTTTGGCTCCAACATGAGTCAAGTAGTGGTCGTTTTTCCAGGTAAGCGTGCCAGCCTCTTTCTGAACCAGCGCTTGGCAGAACTCTCACCTACGCCTGTGTGGACGCCCGTCTACCGGACCATCAGCGAACTCTTCTCGCAACAATCACCTTATGCCCTCTGCGATACAGTCGAGAGTGTCTGCCGCCTCTATCGCTCCTATGCGCGTTTGGTCGACGAACCACAGTCGCTCGACCAATTTTATGGTTGGGGCGAAGTGTTGTTGAGCGACTTCGATGATGTCGACAAACATTTGGTTGATGCCCGCCAACTCTTTACCAATATCCGTGACATCAAGGCATTAGAGGATAATTCCTTCATTACGCCAGAGCAAGAGGAAGCTTTGCGGTCGTTCTTCAGCGAATTTTCCATCGAGAGCAATTCGTTGCTGAAAGAGCGTTTCCTGCTTCTTTGGAATCGGATGTTCGACATTTACGAGGACTTTCGTGCGCAGCTGCGCACAGATGGCATGTACTATGAAGGTGCATTACAACGCGATGTCATCGAGCGTTTGCGTGCAGCCCGTTTAGCTGACCCGTCAACTGTAGTGGACGATGCTGCCGACCTTCCTTTCGCTAACGACAAGCGCCAATATGTATTCGTCGGGTTCAATGTCTTGAATGAAGTGGAGAAAGCGCTCTTCGACGAACTTCAACATCAAGGAAGGGCACTCTTCTACTGGGACTATGACCTCTTCTATGCCAACCCTCACGATAAGGCTGTTCACGAGGCAGGCTATTTTATCCGTCAGAATATTGAGCGTTATGGCAACGAACTCGATGTTGCCGATATGGACAACTTCTGCAAGGAGAAACAATTGACTATAGTCACAGCTTCGAGCGAGAATGCCCAGGCACGCTTTGTCCCTCAATGGTTAGAAGCTAACCTGACGGCCCCAGAACGTGCTCCCGAAGGCGAGACCTATGTGGAGAGCCAGACGGCTGTCGTGCTCTGCAACGAACAATTGCTACAGCCTGTGTTGCACTCGCTGCCCTCATCTGTCAAGGCTTTGAACGTCACGATGGGCTTCCCGCTATCCGACACGTCGGTCTATAGTTTCGTGAACTCACTCATGATTCTGCAGACTGAGGGACTCGACACCATCAACCATCGTTTCCGTCCCTCGCTGTTGGCGGCAGTTGAAAACCATCCATTTGCGCGACTCATAAACGAGAGTACCTGGAAGTGCGAAGTAGTAGGGCAGGTAGCCTTGATGAACTATCTGCTTGAAGTATTGACTCAGCTTGGCAAGCGATTGTCGAAGGAGGAGCAATCCTCGTCGATGACCATACTGCTCATCGAGTCGGTCTTCGTCGCCTACAAGCGTATCAATCGTATCCTCGACTTGATGACAGGCGATGACCCGTTGCTGGTGGTGAACAATCCTACACTATTGCGACTTGTCAGGAGTGTGCTGCAGACGCAAACCGTTCCCTTCCATGGCGAGCCCGCAGTTGGGTTGCAGGTGATGGGAGTGTTGGAGACCCGTGCACTTGACTTCCGCCACTTGCTCATGCTCAGCGTCGGCGAAGGCTATCTCCCCAAGAGTGTAGCCGACAACAGCTTCATCCCTTATCATCTGAAGGATGCTTTTGGCCTGACCACTATACGCCATAAGATAGCGGTCTATGCTTATTATTTCTATCGTCTCATCCAGCGTGCCGAGCGCGTCACTTTCGTGTACAACGAAAGTAATGTTGGCTCTCGTCAGAACGAGGGCTCACGTTTCCTGCGCCAGCTCTTGGCCGAGACCTCGATGAAGGTCGAACACTTGCAGTTGCAGGCCTCCAGCAGTCTGCCTGTGCTGAAAGAGATCGTGGAGCCAAAGACCGATGACGTCATGCAGCTCCTTTATCAGCGGTTTGACAACACCAACAAAACGGGCAAGGAGCGCCGTATCCTGTCGCCATCAGCCATCAACCTCTACACCACCTGCCAGCTACAGTTCTATTACCATTATGTTCAAGGCTTACGTGTCGAAGACGATCCTGCCGACGGCTTCACGGCTGCACTCTTTGGCGAAGTGTTTCATCGGGCAGCTGAGTTGTTATATCGTCAGTTGACATCTGCAGGTATGATTGTTCGTCAGCAGGACATCGATGAGATGCTGGCGAATGATGCCTACCGCCTTGATGACATCGTCCGTCAGGCTTTCCGCGATCGATACTTTTTGCAACTAAAGGAAGAGTACACAGGTATCCTAGTGATAGCGAGACGTGTGATGAAGTCCTACCTTAAGCAGTTGCTTCGCTATGACCGCCGCCTCACGCCCATACGTATCATTGGACTTGAGGAAACGCGCTTGACTGCAATGAGCATAGAGAGCGGAAACCGAATCATTGAGGTTGACACAGGCGGCATTATCGACCGCTTGGACGAAGTTAACGATTCTACGGCAGAGGGAGGTCGCACTCTACGTGTCGTCGACTACAAAACGGGTGGCAGTCCAGCGTCGATCGCAGAACTGAGCCGTCTGTTCTCCAATGCAGGTCAGAACGAGCACTACTATTTGCAGACCATTCTCTACGCTTCCATCGTGGCGCAACAGGAGCAGCAAGCAGTTGCCCCTTGTCTGTTCTACATTCACAAATCAGGTGCAGAGGACTACTCGCCATTGTTGAAGCTATCCAAGATATCGATAAAAGATGTACGCCAACCGCTGACGCCTGACGGCGAACCGCTGAATGAAGCCTATACCGAACAACTCAAGGGAGTCATAGGAGAAATCTTCGACCCCGAAGTGCCGTTCCGTCAGACTTCTAATAAGAAAGCCTGCCGTTATTGTGATTATCGCCTCCTGTGCGGACGTTGACTTTCAGCGCGTATCAGGATGTCTTGTAGCGTATACTGATCCATAAGGCAGCTACGATCGACGTTACCCCGGATGCCTCGTACCCTGCTGGTGGCTGAGTACTGCCACATCACGAACGCTACGTTATCGCACAATTGTGGGACATCGGGAGCATAGCGAGCTACCATGTATTTGTAGTTCGTGAAAGGCCCCGAGAGATACTTGTTGTAGAAATCGCGGGAACAATAAAGGATAGGTCGGACGCCATAGTGGCGTTCTACAAGATTGATGAATGTCTTCAGGTTAGACTGGAATGAAGCCAGAGATTGACGTCCACGGCGCTCGATGTCAACAATAGGTATCAAGTCAATCTCGCCGGCATTTACACAACTCTTGAAATTTTGGAACTGTTGCTGCGGACTTACGTTAGGAATATAGAAATGGTAGGCACCCACTTTCAACCCCTCGCGCCGACAGCCCGCCAGATTCGTCCGGTACGTGTTGTCGACGAGGTTGGCGCCCTCCGTGGCTTTCAGGTAGACATACGCGACGTCGCCGCTACGTGCCACCTCGTGCCAATTGATGCTCCCTTGATAGTGCGAGACGTCGATTCCGCCTACTTGATGGTTGGGCACATGCACGACAGCAACATCGCTTACGCCGTATTCGGGATCAAGTGTCGGTTGGGGAGACAACGGCATCAAAGGAGCGTCGGGTTGAGGCAGCGACAAGTCGACCACCTGAACCCGATTCTTATTCTTGTCTTTCTTCTCACGTCCCGTACAAGGTGTACTCAGGACCATCATCGCGACCACGCAGCAAAGTGCTGCCAAAGCTACACGTCCTTTCATGCCATTTCAGAACCGTCAAACGTGAGAGGAAGCAAGTCGCGCATGCTTTGTGCCACATAGACGCCATTGCTGCCGTATAGGAGTACGCGAATGGGCGTCCCGTAGCGTGTCTCGGCTTCGAGCAAGGCTTGGCGACACATGCCACAGGGTGAGACAGGCTTCTCGAGATAGCGACCATTCGTGAATGCCGCGATGGCAATGGCCACCGGTGCTACATCTGGTGCAGAGGCCTGAGCATAGAAGAACGCCGTGCGCTCGGCACACGAGCCGACAGGGTAGGCGGCATTCTCCTGATTGCTGCCTGCGAACACGCGGCCGTCTGCCAATTGGAGGGCTGCACCCACGCGAAACTCAGAGTAGGGCGAATAGCTTGTCTGCGTCATCGCTTTAGCTCGTTCTACAAGCTGACGGTCACTCTCCGACAGTTCTTCGACGTCAAAAACGTGAATTTGGACCTTAATTTCGATACTTTTCATGCGTTTTTTGATGAAATCTTCGACAAATATACAAACCTTTTTCGATATCTGCCAAAAAAGAATTACTTTTGTGCGCAGTTTTATCAATTTTACATAATGAAGCTACGCATTTTAAGCTTTTTTGCCCTTCTCTGGGTGGCCGCTGCCTTGCTTGCGCAGTCTCGTCAATCAGTACAATGGCGTTATGTCGAGAACTACAAGGATATGGCCATCGACCAGATGCGCCGTTATCAAATACCCGCATCCATAACACTTGGGCAGGGACTCATCGAGAGTGGAGCCGGTCAGAGCCGATTGGCGCGTGAAGCACATAATCATTTTGGCATCAAGGTTGGCATGAATTGGACAGGTCCCTACATCGTCATGGCTGATGATAGGCCCGACGATCGATTCCGTAAGTACCGTACCGACGACGAGAGCTACGAGGACCACTCGCGTTTCCTGCGCAACAACCAACGCTATCGTTCGCTCTTTAGTTTGAAGATTACCGACTATCGAGGATGGGCTCATGGTCTTAAGCGTTGCGGTTACGCTACTAACCCGCGTTATGCCGAGATGCTTATAGGCATCATCGAGCGTTACAACCTGCAGCAGTTCGACTCTTATACCTCTGGTCGATACCATTCGTCATCGGCCTCTGCTGCTTCCGAGAGCGATTTCTTCTCTCGCCACATCGTTTATCGCATCAACAAGACATACATGATCATCGCTATGTCTGGTGATACTTGGGAGAGCGTCGCCCGTGAGACAGGCGTGAGTGCACGCAAACTACGCCGCTACAACGAACGTCCAAAATCGTCACGACTCGCTCCCGGCGACATCGTCTATCTCGAGAAGAAACGTACGAAGGGCGACAAGACCTTGAAGGGAGTCCCCCATGTCGTGCAGCCTGGCGAGTCTGTCTACGACATCGCTCAGCACTATGCGATCAAGCTCGACCGCCTCTACAAACTTAATGGCCTGTCACCCGATTATGTCGCAAAGGCAGGCGATCTCATCTGGTTGAGATAGCCTCCTTGTCATTTTCAACCATTCATCTTTTAACTACTCCGCTCGAGCTTGCTCGCTTCGGCACTTCGAAGAGCCTTTCAACCTTTCAACCTCTCAACTTTTCAACCTTTCAACCCTTCAACCTCTCAAATTTTTCAACCTCTCAACCTCTCAACTTTTCAACCTCTCAACTTTACATAATGGCAGACGACAAGAAAATCATCTTTTCAATGGTCGGCGTCAGCAAGACCATCCAACAAACTCAGAAACAAGTTCTCAAGAACATCTACCTAAGTTTCTTCTATGGTGCTAAGATTGGCATCATCGGTTTGAACGGCTCGGGTAAATCAACCCTCCTGAAAATTATTGCCGGTCTCGACCAAAGCTATCAAGGCAACGTCGTATTTTCGCCTGGCTACAGCGTAGGCTATCTGCCCCAGGAACCTCAACTCGATGATGCCAAGACGGTGCGTCAGGTTGTTGAAGAAGGAGTTCAACACATTGTAGATGCTCTCGCTGAATATGAGGAGATTAATCAGAAGTTCGGCCTCCCCGAATACTACGAGAATGAGGACCGTATGAACCAACTCTTCGCTCGTCAGGGTGAGTTGCAGGACATCATCGATGCTACTGATGCTTGGAACCTCGACACTCGGCTCGCACGCGCCATGGACGCTCTTCGTTGTCCACCACAGGACCAGCTCTGCGGTCAGCTCTCAGGAGGCGAGCGTCGTCGTGTTGCTCTTTGCCGTCTGCTCTTGCAGAAGCCAGATGTGTTACTGCTCGATGAGCCGACCAACCATCTTGATGCCGAGAGCATCGACTGGCTCGAACAGCACCTCAACCAATACGAGGGCACCGTCATCGCCGTCACCCACGACCGCTATTTCCTCGATGACGTGGCTGGTTGGATTCTCGAACTCGATCGTGGCGAGGGCATTCCTTGGCAAGGCAACTACAGCAGTTGGTTGGAGCAGAAGAGCAAGCGACTTGAGATGGAGGAGAAGACCGAGAGCAAGCGCCGCAAGACGCTTCAGCGTGAGCTCGAATGGGTACGCATGGCGCCTAAAGCGCGTCAGGCTAAGGGAAAGGCGCGTCTCTCCAACTACGAGCGGATGCTCAACGAGGACCAGAAGGAGAAGGAACAGAAACTTGAGATTTATATTCCCAGCGGCCCCCGTCTGGGCAATAAAGTCATCGAAGCTCATGGCGTTGCTAAAGCCTATGGCGATAAAGTCCTCTTTCATGACCTCAATTTTATGTTGCCACCCAACGGCATCGTAGGCGTCATCGGTCCTAACGGTGCAGGCAAGACTACGCTCTTCCGCCTGATCATGGGTCTTGAGACGCCAGATGCAGGCTCCTTCGAGGTGGGCGAGACGGTCAAACTCGCCTATGTCGACCAAAGTCATCATGATATTCATGCTGATCAGACCGTCTATCAGACCATTTCCCAGGGCAACGAGCTCTTGCGCATGGGCGGACGCGACATAAATGCTCGCGCCTACCTCAGCCGTTTCAATTTCTCGGGCGCCGATCAGGAGAAGAAGTGCGGAGTCCTCTCAGGTGGCGAGCGCAACCGTCTCCATCTGGCTATGGCACTCAAGGAGGAGGGCAACGTCCTGCTGCTCGATGAGCCGACCAACGACATCGACGTTAATACGCTCCGTGCCCTTGAAGAAGGTCTCGAGAGTTTCGCGGGTTGTGCCGTTGTCATCTCGCACGACCGATGGTTCCTCGATCGCATTTGTACGCACATTCTCGCCTTTGAGGGCGACGGTAACGTCTTCTTCTTTGAGGGCAGCTACACCGACTACGAAGCCAACAAACTTCGTCGCCTTGGCCTCGAAGAGCCGCGTCGCATCCGCTATCGAAAACTCACTGATGATTAAACAATCCATATTCAGCCAGTCGCGTTGACTTACACATATATACGTATTGACTTACGCGAATATATGTGTTGACTCATACGAATATACGTGTTGGCTTACGCGAATATGTGTGTTGGCATTCGTGGCTATTCAAAACTTATTATACGACTATTCATAATTGATAAAACAACCAATGAAAACAGCATTAATTACTGGCGTAACAGGCCAGGACGGCTCTTATCTGAGTGAATTCCTTCTCGAGAAAGGCTATGACGTCCATGGCATCATACGCCGTTCCAGCGTTGACTTCCGCGAACGCATCGCACACCTCGAGGGCCGCGAGCGCTTCCACCTTCATTATGCCGACCTCAGCGACTCTATGTCCATCGTAAAGGTCGTCTCCAAGGTACGTCCCGACGAGATTTACAACCTCGCTGCCCAGAGTCACGTACAGGTGTCGTTCGACTCACCCGAGTTCACGGCTAACGTCGATGCCACAGGCGTCCTGCGTGTCCTCGAAGCCGTTCGCGTGTGCGGACTCGAACAGACATGTCGCATCTATCAGGCTTCCACCTCCGAACTTTATGGTAAGGTCGAAGAAGTGCCTCAGAACGAGAACACGCCCTTCCATCCCTATTCACCTTATGCTGTAGCCAAACTCTATGGCTTCTGGATTGTCAAGGAGTATCGCGAAGCCTACGGCATGTACTGCTGCTCGGGCATCCTCTTCAACCACGAGTCCGAGCGCCGTGGCGAGACTTTCGTCACTCGCAAGATCACGCTGGCAGCTGCTCGCATAGCCCAAGGTCTTCAAGACAAACTTTATCTCGGCAACCTCTCCAGCCTCCGCGACTGGGGTTATGCCAAGGATTACGTCGAGTGTATGTGGCTCATCCTACAGCAGGATCGTCCAGAGGACTTCGTCATCGCTACTGGTGTTCAGCATACCGTGCGCGAGTTTGCAACCTTGGCCTTCAAGCACGTCGGCATTCAGCTGCGTTGGGAAGGCGAGGGGGCTGACGAGCGAGGTGTCGACGTTGCCACAGGACGGGTTCTGGTTGAGGTGTCGCCCGACTTCTACCGTCCTACCGACGTTGTCAACCTCTGGGGCGATCCCACCAAGGCACGTGCCAAGCTCGGTTGGAATCCTGCGCGCACCAGTTTCGAGGAACTCGTTCGAATTATGGTCGAGTCCGACATGGCAAAGGTTGCCTCTGAAGGCGCTGCAGCCAAGGTCCGCACGAATCTGGCTGAATACCTCGAGAAGGGAATCGTCAAGTAATCTCTCTCACAATTCATCATTACAGCGGCACCGAGAACTTACCATTCTTGGTGCCTCTTTTATTTCCGACACTACTTGTGCTCTTGTCGCTTCTTTTTCGACGGATAGGTAATCCCACGGATAGGGTGGGTTACATCCTTCATTTTCGTTAAAAAAGAGGGGTGGTATGTTTATTTTGATAAAAAGATTTTGTAGGTTGGAAAGAATAATGTATCTTTGTGCGCTATTTAGGGGCGAAAACTACAGCATTTGCCCTTATTTGGCCGAGATTTGCCCTCTAACGGCATTTTGGGAAATCTTACATTGGAAAATTCATTACATCTATTGCTATTGCAAGAATGCTTTCATTTCATGGTATGACATAACTTTATTTGAGATTGCATACCCACCTACAAAGTGACTTTATCATCATTATCGAAAACATAACAAACGAACGGCAGAAGGCCGTGACAACACATGCAAGATTCAGAAGACAGAATTATCAAAGTGGACATTGAGCGCGAGATGCGGTCGTCGTTTCTCGACTACTCGATGTCCGTCATCGTAGCCCGTGCGCTACCCGATGCGCGCGATGGCTTCAAACCCGTTCACCGCCGCATCCTCTATGGTATGCGCGTCGACGGTAACACCCACGACAAGGATTATCGCAAATGCGCACGTACGGTGGGTAACGTGCTCGGTCACTACCATCCCCACGGTGACTCCAGCGTTTATTTCGCTATGGTGCGCTTGGCTCAGGACTGGAACATGCGCTACACGTTGGTCGACGGACAAGGCAACTTTGGTAGCGTTGACGGCGACTCACCTGCCGCCATGCGTTACACCGAGGCACGTCTCTCGGCGACGGGCGAAGCGATGATGCAAGACTTGGAGAAGGAGACGGTGGACATGGTGGATAACTTCGACGGCAAGGAGAAGGAGCCCAGCGTGATGCCCACGCTTATACCTAACCTGCTAGTGAACGGCGCCACCGGTATCGCTGTGGGTATGGCCACAAACATTCCAACCCACAACCTCAGCGAAGCCATTGACGGCTGCATCGCCTTCATCGACAACCCCGACATCGACGTCGCTGGGCTGATGCAGTATATCCCCGCTCCCGACTTCCCCACGGGCGCGTACATCTATGGCATGCAAGGCG
>CADCOX010000170.1 GCA_902803195.1 uncultured Bacteroidales bacterium | reverse complement strand
GGGAGGGAGCAATAGAGGGGCCTTCAGAGGAGGGAGCAATAGAGGGGCCTTCAGGGGAGGGAGCAATAGAGGAGGCGGCATCAAGGGAAGAGGGGGCGTTGGGCTGAATGGATTGGAACTCATCTATGACCTCTTGTATGGGCAGGCTTATCAGTTCGATGCCGAGCTGACGGCTGACGAGTGCAGGGTCGACGTGGCTGGAGATAAGCCAATCGGAGGGCTCACCGATTACGCCGAGGCGCTGGCCCCGTAGGCTTGCTACTGCCTGTTCGGCCTTGGCCAGGAAGCGTATGCGTGTGCTGATATAAGCGGGCGTTCCATGCAGAATCTCACCCTGCAGTCCTTGCTGGCGCAGGAAGGAGAGAATCTCCATGGCAGCGGCGAGTGAGTTGCTGCCGCCGGAGGTCAATAAACGGAAGGGGCGCATGCTGCGCTGCAGGAGCGTGGGCAGGAGTCGACGGAAGATACCTTCGGTACCGCCTGTGCGGACGTAGATGAGGTCGAGGTCGTGGGCGCCATAGTCGGCGTAGTCGCTACCGCGTAGCGCGTAGTTGATGTCGAGACTGTCTAAGAAGAGGCGCGTAGCGGTGGCCACGGCCTCTTCGTTATGCAGTTCTGAGGTAAGCGTGTAGATGGCGATGGACATAGGACGCATCAGAACAGGAGCGTTTTTAACGTGTTGATTGCAATGCAGTTTCTTATGATAGCGGGTGGGGCATCTCAATCCGAGATAGTCACTTCCAGCCGTTTCAAGTCCTCGGGCCGCGAGCTGTTGCCGTAGAGCAGTTCGTAGCGGCCCGCGTGAGCGCAGACGGTATTGGTCTGCGGATTCCAAAGTTCAAAGGTCTTGGCCGAGAGTGGCAGTTCGACATGGGTGCTCTTGCCTGCCTTCACGTCGACACGCTTGAAGCCGCGCAAAGAGCGCAGCGGACCTTCGGTGTCGCCGAGGTCGCGCAGGTAGAGCTGCAGAACTTCGGTACCGTCGCGCTGCCCTGTATTCTTGATGTCCACAGAGAGGGTGCCGTTGAAGCCTCCGTTCATCTTCAGCGAAGCCGTTCCCACCTCGAAAGTGGTATAGCTGAGGCCGTAGCCGAAAGCAAAGAGCGGGTCGTCGAAGTAGCGATAGGTGCGGCCCTTCATCGAGTAGTCCTCGTAGTCGGGCAGTTGTTCGCTGTTGCGATAGAAGGTAACGGGCAGCTTGCCGCTTGGGTTGACTATGCCGAAGAGTACGTCGGCCACGGCCGTGCCGCCCTCCTGTCCTGGATACCACGCTTGTACGATAGCGTCGCACGACTGCGTTTCGGGCGTCAGAGCGATTGCCGAGCCGGAGCAGTTGACGAAGATAACCGTCTTGCCGGCAGCCTTCAGCGCTTTCAGGAACTCGCGCTGCACGCTGGGCAGTTCGATGTTTGTGCGGTCGCCGCCCTTGAAGCCTTCGATGTTCACGGGCATTTCCTCGCCTTCCAAAGCCGGTGAGATGCCACCTACGAACACCACCTTCTGGATGCCTTTCAGCTGGGCGATAATGGCATCGTAGTCGATAGGCTGTTCCTGTGCAATGTCGATTTTCATGTCGGCGCCCCACGTCTTGACGAACTGGTAGCGCACCTCAATCTTATAGGTCTGCCCGGCTTCAGCCTGGATGGCAGTGCGAGTGGGAGTAGTGCGCCATGAGTGGACGTGCTGCTTGCGCTCGCCGTTGACATAGACCTCGTAGTCGCCGGTGCCTTCCACGTTGACCACATATTCGCCGCCTTTCTTGGGCGTGAACTCGGTCTCGTACTTAGCCGAGAAATCCTCGAGGGCTACGCCTGGAGCGAAGTTGTGCATGCCCGCTGTCGTCACGGCTACAGGATTCGTATAGTACTGCGTCGTCACGGCCTTGCCCTCCATCTCCGTGTTATTCCAGAACGTGCCGCGTAGTCCGCGGCGACCGGCAACTGCGCACTCGGTGGCCAGACGGCTGTCCATGACGAGGCTGTTTGTCAGGTCGCAGCCCTTCACATAGGTCAGCTTCTTCTGCTTCGCGCGAATGCCTTGCAGGATGGTGATGGTGTGATTCGGGGTGCCGTTGTAGTTGCCCCACATCATCGGAGTATTGTCGGCGTTAGGACCTATGACGGCAATCTTCTCGCTATTGGCCTTCAAGGGAAGAACTCCGTTGTTCTTCAGCAGCACGATGGTCTGACGAGCCATATCCAAAGATTTTTGTGCGCTCTCCTTCGTTGACATAGCCGAGTAGGGAATCTTGGACCATTCGACGAGCGACGGATCGTCCATCTCGCCCAAATCGAAGCGCCCTTCCAGCAGACGGAGCACGTGCTTGTCCACCTCAGCCTCAGTGATGAGTCCGCGGTGCACAGCCTCGGGAATACTCCTATAAACATAGTCCCATCCACACTCCACGTCGGTGCCGGCCATAGTGCCGACCTTGGCGGCATGGACAGCATCAGAGCTGCTCTTGTGGTTCTGGTGGAAGTCGCTGATGGCACCGCAGTCGCTGACCACCAGGTATTGGAATCCCCATTCGTCGCGCAGGATCTGCTGCAGCAGTTGCGTGTTGCCGCAGCACGGCTCGTCGTCCAGACGCTGATACGCGCACATCACCTCGCGCACCTTCGCATCCTGCACCAGAGCTTTGAACGCGGGCAGATAAGTTTCCCAAAGGTCGCGCAAGCTGACATTGTTCAGGTTGGCCGTGTGGCGCGTATACTCGGGGCCGCTATGCACGGCGTAATGCTTGGCACAGGCCCACAACTTGCGATACTTGGCCGTCTCGGGGCCTTGCAGACCGCGTACCACCTGTGTACCCATGACCGACATCAAGTAAGGATCCTCGCCATAGGTCTCCTGTCCGCGTCCCCAGCGAGGGTCGCGGAAGATGTTCACGTTGGGCGTCCACACCGAGAGGCTGTGGAATTTCTCGTCCTCGCCGCCGTCTTGATGCATGCGCTTGTTGTACTGCGCGCGGAACTCGGTGCTGGCTACATCGAACACCTTATAGACCATGTCGGGATTAAAGCTCGCAGCCATGGCAATCGGTTCGGGGAAGACGGTCACATTACCTTGATTGGCGGCGCCGTGAAGGGCTTCGCTCCACCAGAAGAACTTCTTGATTCCCAGCCGAGGAATGGCGGGGCTCTCGTCCAGCATCAGTTGCGATTTCTCCTCCAGCGTCAGACGCTTGCAGAGGTCGGCGGCGCGTTCCTTGGCGCTCAACGCGGGGTTCTGATAAGGCAGTTGCTGAGCAGCAGCCCATGCCGCTGTGCAGAGCAGTACGGCCAGAAACAGAATCTTTTTCATATCAGTTAATTCGTATTGGTTTTCGGGTGCAAAGTTAATCATTTTTTTCGAAAAACCATTATATTTTTGTCTCTTTTTTCTTCAGTTTTTCCTCTTGCGGCAATTTTTGTTTTTTCGGTGAGTCAAGGAGCCTTTCGTCTGCATTATTTCGCGTTTGACAATGAACTCTTTCCTCTTGTTTCCCCCGTTTTGCTGTGCCCCAAGAGGCCAGAATGAGCGAATAGGCTTTTGCCATCATAGATAGTTGCCGATTGCTCGATGTGTATATACGCTCAGCCCTTCACGTACTATACGCTCAGCCCTTTACGTATATTCGCTCAGCCCTTCGCGTACTATACGCTCAGCCCTTCACGTATATACGCTCAGCCCTTTGCGTACTATACGCTCAGCCCTTTGCGTATATTCGCTCGGTCTCTCGCGTACTATGGCAGTTGGGAAAGGCTTTTATCGAGCGCGCAAACGACCGCTGAAAACAAGCTTTACAAACATAGGCGGAAAACATGCATTACAAAGAAAAAAAAGAAAAGAAGCAAAAGAATTAAATAGAAAACCTGCTGCTGCAGCAGTTAACGCGCGCGAGGGAAAAATGGCGGGAAGGGTCTGGCGAAAGGGCAGTGGGGTTAGTGGAAAGGGCAGGGGAACCCGCGACGAAATCGCGGGGCACTGGGGCCGTGAATGTAGGCTGCTAAAGGGCAGTGGAGGAAGGCGGCTAAAGGGCAGTGGAGGAGGGCCGCAAAAGGGCAGCGCAAAGCGAGGGCGAAAGCGACCACCGAAAACTGCTGAACAAAGGAAAAAAGAGAAAAGAAGAAAAAGAGAATAAAAGGAAAACCGACGACGACGTCGATTAACGCGCGCGAGGGAAAAATGGCGGGAAGGGGCATGGCGAAAGGGGAGGGGAGTTGGAGGAAAGGGCGGGGGAAACCCGCGACGAAAACGCGAGGCACTGGGGCCTTGGCGAAAGGGGAAGGGGAACCCGCGACGAAATCGCGGGGCACTGGGGCCGTGGTGAAAGGGCAGTGGGAAACCCGCGACGAAATCGCGGGGCACTGGGGCCGTGGTGAAAGGGCAGGGCGAAACCCGCGACGAAAATCGCGGGGCATTGGGGCCTTGGCGAAAGGGGAGGGAAATCGCGGTGAAAGAGAAGGGGCAATTGCGGCGAAGTTGCGGGGCATTGAGGCCGTTGAAGGCTTGTAGGAATGGGCGCGGCAGGCCCTGAAAACAAGGGCAAATAGCAAATTCTGTTCAGCCGAGCGCAATAGTTATTCATTCTTCAAAATATAAGAAAAAATATGGCCGTAGGTCGCGGTTATTTCAGAAAAAAGTGCTATCTTTGCAGTCGATTATGCAATCGCAATACATGGGCCTTCTGGCATCCGCGCCGATGGTCACCGAGTCTGAAAATCCCTTTGCCGAAAGCCATTCGTCACGACCGACAAACCCATTACGAACTAAATCAATTCAAAACCAAAATATGAGATTCAAACTTTCGTATTTAGTCAGCTTGCTACTGTTTGTCCCCCTCGGCGCCATTGCCGAGGACTGGAATCCCGTGGCTGCTCCTGAGGCCGTTGTACGGGCAGGACATGCCCGCTTCACGGTGCTCACGCCTCAGATGATTCGCATTCAGTACAGCGAGAGCGACCGCTTCGAGGATCGCGCCACTTTCGCCATTGTCAATCGCCGCCTGCCCGTGCCCTCATTCACGAGCGAGGAGCGCGACGGATACCTTACGCTTCAGACCGAGGCCCTGCGCTTGCGCTACCGCTTGGGGGGCCGCATTGACGGCACTCCTAACGACCAGGTGCTGACCATCCAACTGCAGCTGAACGGCCGCGAGGTCACTTGGTATCCTGGCAAGGACGATGCCCTCAACCTGAAGGGTACGACCCGCACGCTGGACGGGCAGATTGGCGACAACAAGCGTAGCGAACTGGAGAACGGATTGCTCTCGCGAGCCGGTTGGTCTGTCATCGATGAGTCGCCTCTGACGCGCCGCGGTGACGGCAGCACCACCTTCTGCTTCGACGGCGAGCAGGACGGCATACCCTGGGTGGCAGAGCCTGTGGACAAGCAGGCCATCGACTGGTATTTCATGGGCTATGGTCACGACTACAAGCGTGCCCTTGGCGACTATGTCCGTGTGGCTGGCCGTCAACCCATGCCTCCTCTGTTCGTGCTCGGCTACTGGTACAGCAAATATCAGCGCTATACGTCGGACGAGTTTATGGAAATCGTCCGCGACGTCAAGCGTAATCAGATTCCCATGGACGTGATGATCTTTGATATGGACTGGCACACCCAAGGTTGGACGGGCTGGACGTGGGACCGCACGGCCATCCCCGACCCCGAGGGGCTCATCGACTGGATGCACCAGCAGGGCCTGCGCGTGAGCCTGAACCTGCATCCCGCCGACGGCGTCGACAGCGACGAGGACTTCTTCGCCGATGTGCGCGCCGATATGGGCATGGACAGCAGCGCCACCGTGGTTCCTTGGAATCTCTCGGACAGGCGCATGTATCACTCTGTGTTCGAGCGTATCATCCGTGCCCGTGAGCATCAGGGCGTTGACTTCTGGTGGTTGGACTGGCAGCAGAACTTGACCAGCAAGTACGTCGATGGATTGGGAGAGACTTTCTGGTGTAATCACGTCTTTTACAATGATATGCGCTTGCATCGTCCCGACCGCCGGCCCGTCATCTTCCACCGCTGGGGCGGACTCGGCAGTCATCGCTATCCCATCGGTTTCTCGGGCGACTCCTTCACCACTTATGGCACACTCGCCTGGCAGCCTTATTTCACGGCCACGGCCTCGAACGTCTGCTTCGGCTATTGGGGTCATGACCTGGGCGGCCATCAGCAGACAGGCGACAACGATCCCGAGATTTACCTACGCTGGATGCAGTACGGCGTCTTCAGCCCGATTTTCCGCACGCATGCCACCAACTGGCCCGGCATCGAGCGCCGCATCTGGAAGTACGACAATTTCCCTCTTCTGTTGGAGACTGTGCGCCTGCGCTACGCCCTCATCCCCTATATCTATACGGCTTGTCGCGAGGCCTATGACACAGGCGTATCGCTATGCCGTCCGCTCTACTACGACTACCCTGAGCAGAGCGAAGCCTACGCCTACGAGGACGAGTATTTCTTCGGCCCCGACATGCTCGTAGCGCCTATCGTCACGCCCTCGGGTGTCGACGGCAAGGCTGCCCGTCGGACGTGGTTGCCCGAGGGACAGTGGTTTGACGTCTGCCGCCGTCGGTTGGTCGAGGGAGGGCGCGTGCTGAGCGACCGCTATGCTTTGGATGAGATTCCGCGTTTCCTGCGCGCAGGCTCCATTGTCGTTCAGAACCCGCCAGTGCAGAACCTGCGCCAGCGTCCCGACCGGCTGGTGATACAAGTCGTGCCAGGGGCTGACGGCGCCGCCTCCCTCTACGAGGACGAGGGCGACAGCGAGGCCTACCGCGATGGCGCTTTTGCCGTCACGCGCATCAGTCAGCAGCGCACCGCAGGGCGAGTAGTCGTCAGCATTCATCCCTCCGAAGGCCACTTCGAAGGACAACTCGCAGCGCGTGCCTATACCCTCGAACTGCTCGATGCCCAACGGCCCTCCGAAGTGACCGTCAATGGCCACCGACAGACGAACGGGACTTGGCTCTACGACGAGGCCCAACGCACGTTGAGCGTCTTCGTTCCATCGACGCCCTGCAGCCAGCGCATCGACGTCAGCATCAAGTAATTGATTGTTAATTCATCCAGAACACCTATTCGACAACATGAACAGATACCATAGATTCCCTATTCTCATCGCTATGCTCCTTGGCCTTATGACTTCCGCGGTTCAGGCACAGGAGATTACCGCCCTCTGGGCTACGGGTAGCGCCGTCCCCGGTCGCATCCAGCAACTGCAGCGCATGCCCGACGGCACGTTCCGCTTCGCCGGAGCCCTGCAGGCCGGCGAGTTGCGCGTGCAGACAACCCGAAAGGCCAATGCGCAGACGCGCTACCTGGCTCCCACGCTCATCGACGCGTTGCTCGTGAACAAAGGCTCGGCCTGTCGCGAGACCACCGACGGCCAAGCTCCGGGCTGGCAAGTCCTGTCGGCCGACCCGCACTACCGACTGGTTGTCGACCCGCAGCGACTGACGCTTCGCGGCGAAATCTTCCAGCCGTGGGGCGAGCTCTTCATCGCTGGTGGCGCTACCGAGGCCGGCTGGAACGAAGGCAAGATGCTACTGATGCAGCAGGACATCAACGACCCCTACGTCTGGACGTGGGAGGGCGAGCTCCGCAATCGTCCCGAGAACGTAGAGCCGCGTCGATTCAAATTCCAAGGTCAGGACCGCTGGGGTCCTAAGAGCCTGCATCCTTTTGCGCAGGACACCGACATCCTCAAGGACTCGCGCTTACGCACTGGCGGCGCCGATAATAAGTGGAGCGTGAGTGCCGAAGGGCGCTATCGCATCACCGTGGACATCTTCCATGAGACGGTACGTGCTGAGCGACTTGACCGATAATAGGCGCATAAAAAGGCGCATAACGAGCGATGAAGAACTCATCATGAGTGATGAGGGATGACAACCGAACGGACTTCGTCGATGGTTCATCACTGAGCGTTGAACGAAAGCATTTATCTGCGCATTTTTTTCCTCTTTTTCCTTGGCTGTTCCAGTATTTTTGCGTAAATTTGCAGTCGGAAAACAATAAATAATCTGAACACAAATGAAACGGCTATTATGGATGATTGTGCTTTGCCTCGCAGTGGGCAGCACGATGGCGCAGGCGGTGCGTACCCTGCGTGTGTTGGCCATCGGCAACTCGTTCTCTGAGGATGCCGTCGAGAACTATTTGTGGGAACTGGGCCGCGAAGCAGGCTTCAACCTCGTCATCGGCAACGCCTACCGTGGCGGCTGGAGTTTAGCTGCTCATTGGAAGGATGCTTCGACGCGGGCTGCCGATACGGAGTACCGCAAGATCGTGGACGGTCAACGCAAGAATATGGGCAAGCGCACTATCCGTGACATCGTCACCGACGAGCCCTGGGACGTAATCACCTTCCAGCAACTGAGTCAGCAGGCGGGGCGTCAGGGCAGCTATGAGCCCAGCCTGAGCCTGATGATCGGCTACGTCAAAGCGCTGGCAAGCGTGGACTCGGTCAGGCTGGGCTTCCATCAGACGTGGGCCTATTCGCAGGACAGTGACCATCGCGGCTTTGCGCTCTACGACCGCAACCAATTCCGCATGTACGCCAATATCGTAGCGGCGGTGGAGGATGCCATGCAGGAGCACCGCGACAACCTCTCGTTCTACATACCTACGGGCACCGCTATCCAGAACGCCCGCACTACGTCGCTCGCAGCACAGACTATCGGCGAGGGCGAGCCCGTCAATCGCGAGCTGACGCGCGACGGCTACCACCTCAACTATGTCGTCGGTCGTTATATAGCCGCCTGTACTTGGCTGGAGGCACTCACGGGGGTCAGTCCTGTCGGCATGAAGACCCGCCCCAGAGGCATGAGCCCGAATCAGGCACTCCTCGCTCAGCAAGCTGCTCACGCCGCCATCCTTGTGCCTGTAGCCGTCACGCCTATCACAGAATAAAACAATGACACAATACGCAGGGCCTACGACTGCAAAGGAGCGACACACCATTCTCAATGTGTTGCGGGGCTTTGCGTTGCCGGGTATTGCGATGGCCTTTGTATATGGCTCTGCCGTCTCCGCTTCGGTCCTCTCGAATGGATGTGGCGGATGTTCACCTGCGACCGCTATTTCCCTTTGTGTTTAGACACTGATTGTCAGTCAAAAACGATACAGACAAGATGAGCTACACCATCCGTCGTTCCACCCTCGAGGACATTCCCGTCATGCTGCGCCTTGCCGAGGCTGCACGGGCTATTATGCGTGCGAGTGGCAACCACCATCAGTGGACTGGCGGCTATCCTTCGGCCGAGGTGTTTACTGCGGATATAGAGCGCGGCTGCAGCTATCTGATGTGCGATGATGAAGGCACGGCTGTGGCCACTTTTGCCTTTATCCCCGGTCCTGACCCCACTTATGCCGAAATCTTCGACGACGTTCTGCCTACGGGGGAGCCTTTGCATGGGGCTTGGCTCGACGATGAACAACCTTATGGCGTGGTTCACCGCATAGCCAGCCTGCCCGAGTGCCATGGAGTGATGGCGGCCTTGCTCGACTTCTGTTTCGCGCAGATGCCCAACCTTCGCATCGACACGCATCGCGACAACGTTATTATGCGCCACCTGCTCACGCGCTATGGCTTCACCCGTTGCGGAATCATCTACCTCGCCAATGGCGATGAACGTTTGGCTTATCAGAAATTATCACACACATAACACCCGTAAAACAATGAACAAACTGTCTACTTTCCTACTTGCGCTCCTGGGCCTTGGTACGGGCTCGGCTTGCAGCCAATCCTCCTTCACCGATGCCGACGTGAAGTCTTTTGCCGATATCATCAACACCGGCGTTCAATTGGTGGACGTCCGCACTGCTTCGGAATATGCTGAGAATCACCTCGAAGGCGCTTTGAACATCGACGCGCAACAAAGCACTTTCCTCGAGCAGGCCAAGGGTCAGCTCGACGCCGCTCGTCCCGTAGCCGTCTATTGCCGCAGTGGGCGTCGGTCGGCAGCCGCGGCCAAACAGCTTGCGGCCGAGGGTTTCCAAGTGACCAATCTCAAGGGCGGAATCCTGGCGTGGCAGGAGGCCAAACAGCCTGTGACGACCGCTGCCACCGAAGTGGACGTGTTCACCACCAAAGGCGGTCATTCCGTTCGTTTCTATGCCCTTATGCACGCGTGTGTTCGTATTGTCTATGATGGCAAGGAGATACAGATTGACCCCGTTCGCCAGCTCGGTGACCGCACCGTTGATTATGCCGCTGTGCCCAAGGCCGATTACATCTTTGTCACCCACGAGCACCGCGATCACCTTGACCCCGCAGCTATCGAACTGCTGACAGGTGCACAGACGCGGCTTGTCACCAATGCCCGTTGTGCCGAACAACTTGGCCGTGGCGATGTGATGGCCAATGGCGACCGTCTGCAGTTGGCCGACGATATCACCGTGGAGGCCCTGCCTGCTTACAATATCACCGAGGGTCGCACACAGTTCCATCCGAAGGGGCGCGACAATGGTTACCTCGTCACGCTCGACGGCCTCCGCATCTACATTGCAGGCGACACCGAGGACATCCCCGAGATGGCTGACATTCACGATATTGACATCGCCTTCCTGCCCTGTAATCAGCCTTACACGATGACCACCGACCAACTCGTCCGCGCAGCCCGTCTTATTCGTCCGCGCGTGCTCTTCCCTTATCATTATGGTCAGACCGATGTCAGCGCCCTGCCAGCACAATTGAAGGCTGACGGCGTGGATGTTCGCATCCGTCATTACGAATAAACGCTCATGCCCTTATGACGAAACTCTTGATTATCTACCTCGTTGTCATCAATGTGATTACGTTCATCGCTTATGGCGTTGACAAGTGGAAGGCGCAGCACAATCGCTGGCGCATTTCCGAGGCCGCACTCCTCCTGTTGGCCGCTGTTGGTGGCAGCATCGGCGCTTGGGCGGGCATGAAAACTTTTCATCACAAGACGCTGCACGCCAAGTTTCGCTACGGCGTTCCCGCCCTGTTGCTGCTCCACCTCGCCCTAATCGCCTATTTGGAGCAGCATCTTGCGTGAGCGGCAACGCGTCGGTTTGCAACCGCCATTCTCTCTCTATTCGATTGCGTCTATGCATATAGTCGCACAGGCTGATGCGTATATACGTATAGCCCTGTGCGAATAGACGTGTAATCCGTTCGGAATGAGCCTCTGGACAAGAAATAGTGACGGAAACGGCGCAGAGGCGTGGTGTAATCGATGCGCTCGAGCGAAAAAAGTCGTAATTATTTTGTCGTAAACATAATTATTCCTATTTTTGCAGCGGATAATTTCCAATAGAAACGACAAATAGCAAATATCCCGTCGCTTTCGTCAACCCTTTGACACGTTGTCAATACTTTGAGCAAACAAGAGAACCAGACTATTCTTTCAACTTACATTTCAAACTTTTAAAAAACTTAATCCTTTATGAAACGCATTCATTTATTCCTTTTGTGCTGCGTGGGCCTCGTAGCTTTCGTGGCTTGTGGCAAGAAGAAAGCCGAGGTCGTGACCGGCGATGAGAAGGTGGACGAAAAGCTGGAGCAGGTGGAGAAGGATTTCTCCGAGATGACCGGCGTTGAGAAGTTCGAGGCCACTATTGTCAAGCGCTATGGCGGCAAGGTGAAGCTGGCCGATATTCAGCCTGACTTCGATTTCGAGGAAATGGTAGAAGGTTATAACCGCTTTGAGGGCAACGGTGTCAACAACGCAAAGGCCGTATACAAGAAGAAGGACGGCTCACAGATCACCCCCGACGAGTGGAAGGCTTATGTCGCCAAGATCTACGGCGTGACGCAAAAGCTGTCACAGGATGGCAAGGCGGTGCGCGGTTTCGGCAGCAACCTTGACGTCAAGACGCGCGAACAAGCCTTGGAGGAAATACCTTTACAGCAGTTGCTCGAGGCTGGCGACAACATTGAGTGGGGTTACCTGCTCAACGACCGTTTCGAGGCCTGTTATATGTCGTTGTTCAACAGGGAGAAGAACAGCCATGTGTGTGTGTCGTTCGCCGAAGGACTGCAGAAGAACTTGGACGAAGCATTGAAGGATGCCGAGAAATACATGAATTAACGGACACGCTTTGCATGTTTGACAATTCATAAAAAGAGTTTCGGACACCCTGTTTAGGATGTCCGAACTATGGTTAAGCCCCAGTGGGGCGATGGAATTTCGGCAGGGGTGAAGCGAAGCGAAAACCCCTGTCATTGGATACGATGTATATTAAGTGCCGTAGGTACGACGGAGCAATAGTTCTGCCGCCCCTACAGGGCTTTGTTTTTGGATGGCGTGTAGCAGGGGTTCCGTTTCGCTCCACCACCTGCCTAAAATCATACGCCCTTACAGGGCTTTGTGCCAAATGCTATATCATTGCTCATAAAAAAACAAGAATCCCCAAGTTCCGAATTGCCGGTTCTTGGGGTTTTCTGTGTCTGCTTCACTCGTCCCAGCAGTCGATGTCGGCTTCAATTTCGGGCAACTGATGGCGGTGGAAAACGGGTTCGTGAATGCCGCGGCGTTTCTGTTCGCGATAGTCGTCGAGCAGGCGAAAGGCGTAGCGGCCGAGAGCGATGATGGCCACGAGGTTGCAGGCCGTGAGCAGCGCCATGCAGAGGTCACCGAGGCTCCACACGAACTCGAGGGTGGCCATGGCGCCGATGAGCACGAACAGGCCGCCGGAGCAGAGGCGGTAGACGGTCATGATGGATGAGGAATGACGGGCGATAAAGGACGCATGGGCGCCCGGGCCTGCTTGCTTCCCACTTGAAGAATGTTGGATGAGGAAGCGCACATTGGCCTCGCCGTAATAATAATTGCCGATAATGCTGGAGAAAGCGAAGAGCAGGATGGCCACGGCCACAAAGAGCGTTCCCCACGAGCCCACTTCCAGCTGCAAGGCTGCCTGCGTGAGCGCTATGCCATTGAGTTCGGGCGTGGTGTAAAGGCCGCTAATGAGGATGATGAAGGCGGTGCAGGAGCACACGAGGAGCGTATCGGTGAAGACACCGAGGCTTTGAATCAATCCTTGTTTCACGGGGTGCGACACGGCGGCGGTGGCGGCCACATTGGGTGCACTTCCTTCGCCCGCCTCGTTGGAGAACAGGCCGCGTTTGATGCCAATCATAATCGTAGCACCGAGTCCGCCGCCTGCCACCTGATGAACGCCGAAAGCATCTGAAACGATGACTTTCAGCACGTGCGGGATGTGCTCCACGTTCATGGCGATAATCACCACCGCCAGCACGAAATAGCCGATGGCCATCACGGGCACGAGCACGGCGCTGACGCGGGCAATGCGTTGAATGCCACCGAACACGATGACGAGTGCCACGGCAGTCAGCACGATGCCCACCCACAGTGGCGACCATCCGAAGGCTTCGTGCATGGCACCGCAGATGGTGTTGCTCTGGATGGAGTTGTAGGAAAGACCGAAGGTGATGGTGATGAGCACGGCAAACAATGTCGACAGCCAGTGCGAGTGCAAGCCTTTGAGAATATAATAGGCTGGTCCGCCGATGAACGAGTCGGCATGGCGCTGCTTGAACAACTGTCCGAGCGTCGATTCGACAAACGCCGTGGCGGCGCCTACAAGGGCTATCATCCACATCCAAAACACAGCTCCCGGTCCGCCCACGGCAATGGCGGTGGCCACACCTGCGAGATTGCCTGTGCCTACGCGTGTGGCCACGGAGACGGCAAACGCCTGAAACGAGGAGACATGCTTGTGCTGACGTTCAGAAGGAGCGATGCTGTCGGTGAGCAAACGCATCATCTCGCCTATCATGCGGAATTGGACGAAACGTGTACGCCACGTGAACCACAAGCCGCAGCCGATGAGAACGGCAATCAAGATGTACCCCCAAAGGGCATCGCCAAGGAAGGCGAGAAAGTCGGTCATCGTCATCTGATGGTTATGCGTTTACACTTTCAGGAAAATGCGTTGGCGGTAGAGGAAATAGAGGAAGAGCCAGCAGATAGCAATATAGGCTGCGGAGGTGAAGAAGGGCTGGCACTGCTCGGGGAACAAAGCGATGAGGCCGCTCGTGAACTTCTCGGAGGTATAATGGAAATTGATGAATTTCTGACCGAGATAGATGGTGATGGGGTTCATGCCGATTACGGTGAAAAAGAGCGTCCAGCGTCGCCAACCGCGGACGTCGATAAGCCAGTAGAACAAGGCGAACATGAGTAAGGAGTAAGCGCCTACGACGAGAACGAACGAACTCGTCCACATCTTCTTGTTGATGGGGAAATCGAGATGCCATAGCAGACCCAAAGCGAGCATCGCAATGCCGGCAACTACCATCCATGCGGCTTTCTTGCCGGGCGTGAGGCCGGGGCGCTCGAGCTTCACCCACTCGCCCGTAAACATTCCAAGCAAGGCCGTGGCAATAGCTGGCAGAGTGCCGAGTATGCCTTCGGGGTCTATGTTGCCATAATAGATTTTGCCGGGCAAAAGGATGCGGTCAATGTAACCTACTATAGAGCCTTGAGCACTGAATACGTCGGCTCCGCCGCCATCGGGAGCTGGGATGAAACGCACCAGGAGGTAGTAGCCTATAAGTATGGCAGCTGTAATGAACGAACGCGAGCGCCAGCCGCTATGCAGGTAGATGAGGGCTGCAAACATCCAAGCCAGTCCGATGCGCCCGAGCACGCTGGCATATCGGGCTTCGCTGAAATTCCAGTGTTCAAGCAACCCATTGTACAGAATGCCCAAGATCACCAGCGTGAGTCCGCGACGGATCACTTTCCAGTGGATGGCGCTCTCGCTCTTACCTCCAGCGCGTTGCTTGGCAAGGGAGAACGGGAAGGAGATGCCTGCGATGAACAGGAACAAAGGGAAGATAGTGTCGTGGTGCGCCAGACCGTGCCACTCCACGTGATCCATCTGCTGTGCCAGAGCCTCGGTAAAGCCGCAAGGAGCCCACTGGGCGAGGGCAGCCAGCAGACCGGCTCCTCCCATAATGAAAAACATGTCGAAACCCCGCAGGGCATCCAAGGATTGTAGACGCATAGGTTTTATGGTTTATGGTTGAGGGCTTATGGTTGATTGTCGAATCGTCAGAATGTAGCTTCTTTTGCTCTGAGCTGTACATGAACTTTCGTGGTGCAAAGATAATCATTATTGACGTAAAAAAGAGAAAAGGGGATTGAAAAAATGAAAAGCATAAAGTGAAAAGCAGAAAATGAGCGTTAAAAAGTGGTTTTTAGCATTCAAATCATCGTCGTTTTTTCAAATTCTTTGTACTTTTGCAGCGCAATGAGAAACAAACTATTGATATTCGCCTTCTTGCTGGGACTCGGATGCCCGGCGATGGCGCAGGAACAAGAGCAAGAGCGAGAGCGAGCCTCGCTGGTCTTGAGTTCAGATATCGTCAGCGAATATGTTTGGCGTGGACTGAAACTGGGTAGCGCAAGCATACAACCTACGCTGGGCGTAGAGTGGAAGGGACTGAGCCTTATGGCATGGGGGAGCGTGGGCTTCGTCGATAAGGACGATGCTCGCGAGATAGACCTCATCGGAAACTACTCGACGGGCGGCCTGAGTGTGGGCGTCATCGATTATTGGTGCACCGACCCTTGCCCTCAGTATTTCCGTTACAAAGCGCATCACACAAGCCATGTCTTCGAGGCTTTCGTGGGCTATGACTTCGGCGTGCTCAGCGCCTCTTGGCAGACCATCTTCGCCGGAGCCGACGGATTGAACAAGAGCGGGCATAGGGCTTACTCTTCCTATTTAGAATTGGCGGCGCCTTTCCATTTCGTGACCTGCGACTGGCAGGCTACGGTCGGCGTAGTGCCCTGGGCAACCGACTACTATGGGGCCCCTAATTTTACAGTAACCAACATCAGTCTGAGAGCAACGAAAGAGGTTCGTTTCTCTGAGAAGTTCTCGCTGGACGCTTTTGCGCAACTGACCGCTAACCCCGAGGCTCGGAATGCATATTTTGTGGCGGGCTTGAGTTGGGGGTTGAAGAACTAAGTGGTAAAGGTAAACTTGAGATTGACGATCGACAATTATTAGGTAGGAGTTAAATGCTATTTGATTCGAAAATGAAGAAATTCAACATATTATGGATTCTCGTCTTGTGCTTGCTCGGAAGTTGCGGCTTTGTGGCTTGTACTGACGATGATGAAATCATTGTTCCCGTTGAGGACCGGCATTCAGAGGCAACACGGGCGCTGATGAACATCTGTGCAACGAACAGTGAGGTGAAGAGCCTGCTCGAGCACGCTATTGCCCAGGCGGCTGCCATCAATCCCGATCGTGCGTTCAACCCTGCGCAGACGCTCGAAGAGTTCTACGACTTCATTGACTGGAACGTACGTCAGTTGCCGTGGGATGTGATGCCGACGATGGCGCCAAACGACTACGGACGCTCGCTCTATGGTCGCACGGATCAGGGCATTGGATACTTCTGGTTTGTTGTAGATCAACCGCTTGACGAGCTGCGCGACCGCGGTTTCTACTATCCTACGGTAGAGTTCGTGGAGCCTTTCGCTTCTTGGTTGACCACCTACTCTCAGTCGTGGGGCAGTTTCCTCGACACCGAGGAAAGCTGGAACGACACCTATTTTAATAGGGTACTCAATGATCCCGACTGGGGCTTTACCGAGGGTTGGTATGGCGAAACTAATCAATGGCGCACCTACAATGAGTTCTTTGCTCGCTCACTGGTATCGCCTGACGTCCGACCGATAGCCGATACCGAAGTGGTCTCGCCTGCCGATTCTTATCCGAAAGGCCTTTGGGCCATTGGCAGCGACAATCAACTCATCTATCCTGCTGACGTACAGGTGAAGACAGCACGACTCTCAGACATCGAGCAGCTCATCGGCAGTGACTCGCAATACAAAGATGCTTTCGCTGGCGGTACGCTCACGCACACCTTCCTCGATGTCAACTGCTACCATCGTTACCATGCGCCTGTCGACGGCGTGCTACGCGAGTTGCGCCGCATCCCTGGTGTGGCAGCAGGTGGCGGCTATACGCTTTGGGACAACGAACAGAAACTCTATTACTACATCAACGATCTTGGCTTCCAAATGGTTGAGACGCGTGCCTGCGCTATTATTGAGACCGATGATTACGGTCTGGTAGCGATGCTGCCCGTTGGTATGTCGCAGATCTGTAGCGTTAACTGGATACCTGAACTGCATGTCGGCCAACGCCTCAAGCGAGGCGACGAGATGGGTTTCTTCCAGTTCGGCGGCTCGGACATTATCATGATTTTCCAGCGCGGTGTCGACGTAGAGATTGTCCACAATGGCGACCTCACGCTCATGGGTGAGCCTTATGCAAGGCTACGGAAATAGGACTATAGGTGATGGCATCCTGGCAAGAAGGGCATCAAGAAAGGATTATTGATTGAGTCTTGAGCGAGAGAAATACTAAAAAGAATGAAAAAGAGAGGTTGGTTCGGAGATTCTTTGTATCTTTGTGCCGTAAAAGAAAAGAATAACGCCCTGAAATGAGTTTAAGTAAGAGACTGAATACGTCCGTGGCCGTTCGGACTACGTTCATTGCACTACTGACGAGTTCGCTCATCCTGTTGCTGCTTGCGCTTTGGCAGTCACATCAGGTACGTAAAGTTGTGGTGGAAGAGGTTCAGCGACAGGCCAGCCGCTCGATGGATAATGCCATCAATACCATTATCGACCGCCTTTCGAGTGTTGAGACGGCGGTGGAGACGGCATCAGGCTATGCTGATGTCTTCGCAAAGGACGAAAAGTCATGCTACCAACTGTTGGAACGGCTGATCAATCATAACGCAGATATCTCTGCTGTGACACTGCTCTATCGCGATCAGTATTTCCCGAATCAGGGTAGTTACTATGCGCCTACCGTCTACCGTGAGTTCGGGGGAAAGAATATTTTGACTGACGAGATAGGCGGCCCTGATTATGATTTCTGCTATTTGGAGACGGATAGCAACTGGATTTATACCAATAAATTGCGCCACGGCTATTGGTGCCTACCTTATCTTGACTCCATGTCGACGAAGCGACCGATGGTCACGTACTCCGTACCTCTCTATGAGCCCGATAGTACCATCTATGCTGTTCTTTGTGCAGACATTGACTTGAACTGGGTCAAGAAGATCATGGACGATTCCAAGCCTTACCCCTATTCGCGTGTCAGCGTAGTCAGCCGCGACCAGCAGTTCATCTGTCATCCCGATTCGTCGTGTATCCTTGGCGTTAACGTCTTTGAGCACGCTCGCAAGAAGGGCGGTCAGAAGTCGATTGAGCTGATTCGCCGTATGCTCCGTTGGGAGCGTGGCAGCGACACGATGGACACTAACCTATTTGAGGGTATGGATGCCGACGACTTTGCTGACGAATTAAGTGAATATAATAAAGATGGCTGGAACTCAGGTCCTGTCATTGTTTACTTTGCCCCAGTAGGACGTGTGCAGTGGTCCGTCAGCTTCACCATTCCTGAAAGCAAGATTCTTGAGGGACCCAACGACCTGAGGAATAATATGCTGATGATTTTCTTGTTCACGTTGTTAATGACGTCTATCGTCTTGTATGTCGTCATCCATCGTGAACTGAGGCCCTTGAAGGATTTGGCTGATTCTACGCATGAGTTGGCCAAGGGACGCTTTGACGTTCCTCTGCCCATCATCCGTCACAACGACGAGATTGGTCATCTGCGGCAGGCCTTCTCGGATATGCAGACCTCGCTCTCGCACTATGTCGACGAGTTGCAGGCGACAACGGCACAGAAGGCATCGATGGAAAGTGAACTGAATGTGGCCAGCAGCATCCAGATGTCGATGCTCCCGAAGATCTTCCCACCATATCCTGAACGCGATGACTTGGAAATCTATGGCCAGCTCACTCCTGCCAAAGCCGTGGGCGGTGATATTTACGATTTCTATATTCGCGACGAGAAACTCTTCTTCTGTATCGGAGACGTCTCAGGCAAAGGCGTGCCTGCGGCTTTGGTGATGGTGATGACGCGAGCACTTTTCCGTACGATTTCTGCCCACGAAGCTTCACCTGAGCGTGTGTTGGCCCAGATGAACGAGACGCTGTCAGAGCAGAACGAATCGAATATGTTCGTAACCTTGTTCATAGGTGTACTTGACCTTCCGACAGGGCGTCTCCGTTGCAGCAATGCCGGTCATGATGTCCCGCTCATTGTAGGCGAACAGGTAGCTTTCATGCAAGTCGATTCGAACATTCCTCTCGGTGTGATGGAGTGGAAATATACGGCACAGGAAATGAACGTGAAGCCGCAAACGACCATATTCCTTTATACTGATGGAGTGACCGAAGCGGAGGATGCATCCCATGGACAGTTCGGTGAGCAACGCATGCATGAAGTAGCTTGCCAAGCTTTGGCCGATGGTCACTACAATCCGGATGCTTTGTTGAAACGTATGCAGGAGGCTGTACACCAGTTCGTCGACGGCGCTGAGCAGAGCGATGATTTGACGATGCTCGGCATTCAATATACCAAGGAGCAGCGCGCCGTATGTCTGCAACGCGAGATTACCCTCACCAATGATGTCCAGACGATTCCTCAGTTGGCGGCGTTCGTCGACGAAGTCTGCGAGGCTCTGAACTTTGATATGTCTAAATCCATGCAGATGAACTTAGCCCTCGAGGAAGCCGTTGTCAACGTGATGAGTTATGCTTACCCGGCTGGTACTCAAGGCGACATCCATATCGAAGCGCAAGCCAATGACGTCCGACTGAAATTCACGATTACCGACAACGGTGTACCTTTCGACCCTACAGCCAAAGAGGATATCGACACAACCCTCTCAGCAGAAGAACGCCCCATAGGCGGGCTGGGCATCTTCCTTGTTCGCGAGATGATGGATTCAATCAACTACGAGCGCGTCAATGGGCAGAACGTCCTGACGCTTCGCAAGAGACTCTAACGTGGAGCTAATCGCTAAAAGTTAAGAGCTTCATTAAACTCACACGCGAACCGAGTGTCCTAACAAACGATAAAGACCAAAAACGACGAAAGAATAGTACCCTATATGAAGGCCTTGGAACTACAGATGACGCAGAAGCAGTTCACCTCTTGGCGCAAGTCGCTACAGAGGCGTTCCACCTTGGCCATTATCATCACGGCCGCCGTACTCATCGAGACGACAGCCGTCGTGCAGTATCTGTTTGCACGCAAGGGTATTCGTGAGGAGGTTCAGCATCGAGCTCAGTCCGAACTGCACGCTAAGAGTTTGGAGATTCGCAATCTCATGGTTGAGGTCGAAACTGCTGTGAAGAATACTGCATGGGTCTTTGAAAATAACTTCCAACGCCCAGACTCGCTTGTGGGTATCTGCGAGCATCTGTTGCAGAACACGTCCACTCTCATCGGTTGCGGATTAGGATTTGAAGCCAACTATTATCCGCAGTACGGGCAGTGGTTTGAACCTTATGCAATCCGTCAGGCTGATGGGCGTTTTGGGCGCTCTCAGATTGGCTCGGCCACGCACGACTATTTGCATTCAGAGTGGTACATCAAAGCAAAAGAGAAAGACGGAGGCTATTGGACAGAACCCTATTATGACGAGGCGGGCGCTCGTATGATGCTATGTACCTACGCGCTGCCATTGCACGATAGCAGCGGACGTACGGTGGCTGTCATCGGCGCTGACGTGTCACTCGACTGGCTTAGTCAGGTCATCAACTCCAAGCAGATTTATCCTTCGTCCTACAATCTGATGATTTCGCGCGAAGGCCAAATCATGGCTTGCCCCATCGAGAGCCTGGTTCTCAAAACGAACATCCAGCAGGCCACGGCTAAGATGAAGGATACGAGTGTCAATACCCTCAACCAGAATATGCTTTCGGGACAGCGTGGTCAGACCGTTGTGACCGATGACAAAGGCGAGAAGAACTACGTCTTCTATGCTCCTGTTGAGGGAGAAACAGGCTGGTCGATGGCTGTCGTCTGCAGTGATCACGAGATTTATTATGGTCTGCGTCAAGTTGGTTTCAACCTACTTTTGTTGATGCTCGTCGGTCTGGCTCTATTGGGTTACATCATCGCTCGAACGGTTCGAGGTTTCAATCGCTTACAGGAGGTGAATGCGACCAAGGTTTCCATGGAGAACGAACTGAATATCGCCAGCCATATCCAAATGGCCATGCTGCCCAAGATATATCCACCTTATCCCGACCGTCAGGACATTGATATCTATGGACTTCAGAAACCTGCCAAGGCGGTAGGAGGTGATATCTACGACTTCTATATCCGCGACGAGAAGCTGTTCTTCTGCATCGGAGACGTATCAGGTAAAGGGGTTCCGTCATCGTTAGTCATGGCTGTGACACGAACCCTGTTCCGCGTGGCCTCAGGTCACGAGGCTGCGCCCGAGCGAATTGTCACGCAGATCAACGAGACCATTTCTGAGGGCAATGAGTCGAACATGTTCGTGACGCTGTTCGTGGGTGTGCTCGACTTGCCTACGGGGCGCCTGCGCTATTGTAATGCCGGCCATGATGCACCTTTGCTTGTGGGCAATGGTGTAGAGTCATTACCTTGCGTATCCAATATCCCTGTCGGTATCATGGCCGACTGGAAATACCAGCCGCAGGAAACATTAGTGCTGCCGCAGACCACGATTTTCCTTTATACCGACGGCTTGACCGAGGCTGAAGATGCTTCACACGGGCAGTTCGGTTTGCAGCGTGTTCTGGATAGAACTCAGCAAGCATGGAGAGCTAACGAACAGGCGCCCACGCTTTTGCTCAACAATATGAATCGTGCCGTAAGCGAGTTTGTGGACGATGCCGAGCAGAGCGACGATTTGACAATGCTGGCTATACAATACACAAAGCAACAGCAAGAGGTGCGCCTATGCAAAGCCCTTACGCTCCCAAATGATGTGCAGACGATTCCTCAACTGGCGGCATTTGTCGATGACATCTGTGAGGCGCTGGGCTTCGATATGTCTACGACGATGCAGATGAACTTAGCTCTTGAGGAAGCTGTCGTCAATGTGATGAGCTATGCATACCCCGCAGGTACAAAGGGCGACGTCCATATTGAAGCACAAGCCAATGACGAACGACTGAAATTCACGATTACCGACAGCGGCGCCCCCTTCGACCCCACGGCCAAAGATGAAATCGACACTACTCTCTCGGCAGAGGATCGTCCAATAGGCGGACTTGGCATCTTCCTTGTACGCGAGATGATGGATTCAATCAACTACGAGCGTGTCGATGGACAGAACGTACTAACGCTTCGTAAGAAGCTTAAAGCAACGGTTAAGAGTTAATAGATAACAGGTACAATTAAGCATTAAGAAAAATCATTAAACAGAACTGATAGCAAAAATGAAAACAACGATTCAAGAACAGGATGGCAATCTCGTTGCCATCTTCGAGGGACGGCTGGATACGGCCGCAGCTCCTCAGTGCGAACAGGACTTGAAACCGCTGAACGACTGTGCAGGGCATGACATCGTGCTCGACTGCACAGCACTGGATTATATCTCGTCGAGCGGCCTGCGTCTGTTCCTGGGTGTTCTCAAGAATGCCAAACCCAAGGGCAGCCATGTGTTCATCACGGGCATGAATGCTGACCTGCGCAACGTCTTCACGATGACTGGATTCATCAATCTGTTTGAGTTCAAGTGATCGGAGGGACGACAGTACACGAAAAGTGAATGAGGAATAGTGGAATCACCCCTTTCTTCTGCAAGCTTGGATGCGAGCGTTGAAGGAGACTCCTTTTCCTCGTTTCACACTTTTCGGAACTAGAATAAACAGATAGGGGAGGGCGCTTCATTGCGAGGCGCCCTCCCTTTGTTGTGCTGTGTATTCGTGCAGTTGATTTAGTCGAGGAGGCTGTTGCGAGCAGCAGCAATCTGATCCTTAGCAGAGTCGAGCTGGGACTTGAGCTCGGGCACGTTGGTAGCATTGATGACCGTGAGGGGGTCGAAAGCTTCGGCCACGGGGATAATCTCGGGGTCGTACTGCGTCAGGCGGTTGATGGCATCCTGAATGAGGATGACGCGAAGCGATACGTTGGAAGCAGCATCGTCGTCGAAGGCAGTCAGGAACTTGTCGGTGTTCTGCGAGATCACGTAAAGTTGCTCAACGAGGGAGGTAGCCACAATCTGCCAGAAGAAGTTGATGCGGCCGTTCTCGTCCATAGCGTTGTACAGTTCCTCGGTTGCCTCATAGATGTTGGCGGTGTTCTCGATAGACTTGAACGAAGGATCGTTGATGTCAACGAGCAGTTTGGCAATCTCGTTCTCGTACTCTTGTGTGGACATGCCATAGAGGTCGGCGATTTCCTTGTCAACCTGCATAGCGCTGAGGACGCGGTACTTCTCGGCGAGAGTTGTGGTCTCTTCGGCGATGCCGGGCTCCAAAAGGTAGTTGGGCTTCACTTGCATCTCTTCTTCGGTGAGGGTGATCATGCCGTCCTTCTTGCGGATGGGCAGCTGCTTCAGTTTACCAATCTCAGAAGCGAGGCTGTCGAAGTTCTGCTTGATGCTAGCTTCCAGCTGCTGCTGTTCGAAGCTCTTGACGGTGTCGACGTTCTCAGCGGTCTGAGCAGTCTTGTTGCCTCCGCAGGCTGCGAAGATCATTGCTGTGAGAGCCACAGCGAGAAAGGAAAGTTTCTTCATCTTTTTGTTTTTGAGATTAATTGTTAATAATGTTGTTTTGTTTCTGTTCTCTTTATGATGTTTAATATGGGGGGATGAATTGGAGTTTAGGAATCCTTGCCGATGCAAGAGGCGCTGCCATCGTTTAGGAGTCATGGCGTAGCCAGCGTCCTGGGCAGTCCGTGAAGAGAAGTACTCCGACGAAGATGCACATCAAGAGCAGCACGGCGAGGTTGAACCAAAGCGTTTTGACGTGCCACGAGCCGAGGATCTTCTCGCTGCTGTAGAATGGAGCACGGCCGATATGACTTTGTGGCGTCAGGAACACCAGTCCTGCTCGCGGAACGATATGGTCGTCGACGATGTCAAGCATGCGCCCTTGGTCTGCACCTGTGACAAGGTCTTCGAGTTTGAGGTTGAAGTTATCGCGCTTGAGCTGGAGAACCCCCTCCTTGCCTTTCAGACGAAGGGCTTCTGCCATCATGCGGTCGGCCTGCAGGGTATAGGTGTTGCCTCGCTTTGTGAGGAGCTTCTCGGCTCCTTTCAGATAGGCGCGCAACGGCTCATAGCTCTCCTCGCCCGAGTAGTTGTCGATACCGCAGAAAGCCGCCAAGCGAGGCAGATTCGTGCGAATGATGCGCATGTGAGCAGGGTCGACGGTAAGCCCGCGTTTCTGCTCATCCTTCATCGTCTCGAGTTGCGACTGCAGTTCATAGACGACGCCTGCTAGATGCCATTGGTTCTCGTATTTAGGCTTGTCGATAGCAAAGAACGGTTGCTCGTAGGCATTGTCTGTGAACGACGTTACTGCCAGCGCCTCGTAAGCCCAGCGCGAAGGTATCAGGTCGCCGATGACGGGGACGTTGCCCGTCGTGCTCTTGGGTGTCAAGTCGGAGAAGCTGACGACCAGTCCGCATAGCAGGATTTGGGGAATCAGCAGGATGGGAATGCTGATATATATGGCCACGACAGAACTCAGACATTGAGAGAGCAGCAGCCCGACGAGGTTGGAAAGCAAAGCGGTCACGAATAGAATCAACCACCAGATGAGCGTCAGCCCGTGCAGCCCCATGATGGCATTGCCGATGAGAATGAAGAGCAAAGTCTGAATGGCCGATACACCTGCGAGATAGATGATTTTAGACCAAATGTAACTGCCATAGGAGAGGCGCAGGAATTTCTCGCGTTTGAGAAGTGCACGATCCTTGATTATCTCCTCAGCGCTACCGCTCATGCCAATAAACGTAGCAACGATCACGGCCATGAAGAAGTAGCTGACCAGGTTCTTGTTGTTCATCACGGTGTAGCCTTCGGGAGGCGCAAAGCGTGTGAGCAGGGCGCAGACGATGGCCAAAAGCGGAGCCTCTAAGAGCGTGATGCACAAGTACTGAACGTTGGTAATCTTTGTGCGGAAGTTGCGCTGCAGGAAGATGATGAACTGCTTCAGTCGGTTGGGACGTCGTTGGTCGGACGGAGGTACGTCGGTCATCTCGGGTTGAGACAACTGCGGACGGTGCTTCAGGTAGAGGGCGTGCCATTCCTGAGGCGTCATCTTGCGTTCGTCGGAGAGTTCGCCGCTGCCCGTGAGCGCCCGTTCGTCGATGATGTTCAGCACGATCTCGGGATTCACGTTGCCGCAGGTGGGGCAGGCGCTCGTCTCGGCATCGGCGTAGTCGGCTGCCGTCTTGAAATAGGTGATGGCGTCGATAGGATTGCCGTCAAACACGGGATAACCACCGCGGTCGAGCAACCACAAGCGGTCGAACAGTTTGTAGACATCGCTTGAAGGTTGGTGAATGTTCACTACGATGAGCTTGCCTTTCAGCGTCTGTTCCTTCAGCAGGTTGACGACCTTCTCTGTGTCGGCAGACGACAGCCCCGACGTCGGTTCGTCAAGGAAGAGCACTGCGGGCTCGCGTATCAGTTCGAGGGCGATATTCAGTCGCTTGCGCTGTCCACCAGAGATGTATTTGTTGATGGCAGAGCCCACCTTCAAGTCCTTGGCCGCATCAAGGCCTAGGTCCTTGAGCGTCTTCATCACGCGGCGGTCGAGTTCGTCGGCCTCGAGGCCTTCGAAGCAGAGTCGGGCCGTGAAGAGGAGGTTCTCGTAGACCGTCAGTTCTTCGATGAGCAAGTCGTCTTGCGGGACGAATCCAATAAGGTCTTTCGCCTCGGGCTCGTCGATGCTGTGCCCGTTGATGGTGATGGTGCCTTCCTGTGGCTTGAGCGTGCCATTGAGGATGGAAAGGAGGGTCGATTTGCCCGTTCCCGAACCGCCCATGATAGCCAACAGTTCGCCGCCCTGTAGCTCGAAGCTCAGGTCGTGCATACCGTTGTCGCTATTGGGGAAGCGGAAATTGATGTCGCGACCGCAGAACGTGACTTGGTGCATCCCGTCTCCGTCCTTGATGGCTTTCCCGTTTCCGTTGGCGTTTACGTGGGCATCGACGATAGCGGAATAATAGACTGGCCTTCCCGTACGTCCCTTGAGGACGCTACTCTGTAGCCACACTTGGTAAGCTCCCGAGAGGACGGGAACGTCGTTAAGCAGGACATTGTCGCCGCCTGTGTAGGTGAAGATGAGTTGTCCAGTCCGCGCGTCGTACAAGGTCTTCAGTTCGCCATCGGTGTCGTCCAGTTTGTGGAGCAGGACGTGCTGAGTGCTGCGTCCTTTGACGAAGTCGATGTAGTCCGTGAGCGTCTCGTCGTCAACGCCGAAGCGGTCGGCCATAACGCTGAACATGGGGTGAATGTTCTCGCCACGAATGCCGCAGAACTCCAGCAGACGTAGGAGGAGCATCCAGCCCTCGCGAACTTGGATCTTGCCTTGAAGGTTCTCGCAGATCTGAGCGACTACGGCCTGAGGATCCAATTGGTCGGTAAGCTCGTAGGCCCCTCGCATATCGCTGTAGAGGTTGAGGTAGTTCTCGACATTGCGGACGCCGAAATGATGACGCAGATAGCTCGCGAGCATAGTCCGTGCTCGCGCCTCGTCCACCTGTTCCTCCTTGCCAAACAAGGCGAACAGACTCAGAAAACTGGAGAGGATGATATCATTCATTTCTTGCTTACCTTCGCGCGCAGGTGTGCGCAACATTACGTATTCAGTCGGCAAATGTATAGATTTATTCTGACCCGACCATCAGTCTTGAAGTTAAAAAATCTGAAACGCCCCCTTTTTTCGGTTGCTTCCAAGCTGAAGAGTGAATGGTCGTATGGGCGAACGTGTTTGTTAGTAGCCTTCGTCGCGTCAATAGATGGAAGCGCTTGCCTCTGGTCGCAAAGCATTTCTTGTCTGCTCATTGGCGCTGCTACATATATTCGTTGAAGGTGGACCACCAAGGTGATCCACCTCATTCGAACGTTCGCTACAAGCGATGCGAATATACGTGTAGGGTTTAACGAATATACGTGTAGGGCTGAGCGAATATACGTGTAGGGCGATGCGTATAAAGGGGTGATGCTACACGTCTGTTCGTAGCGTGACAAGATGTAAGTTTGTGGGCCGAAGAACAAGGTTTATAGGGGGCGGTACGAAGGCTTGTGAGAAACCGAGTGTTTGGCCGTCAGCCTTTACTTCGGCAGGCGGTGAAAACGAAGCGAAGGTCGGCGCTGATGGCGGTCAGAAAATGGAAGCGAGGATGATGAAATTGGAAGGCGGTGATATCTTCATTCTTGAAAGGAATGACTGTAAAGTTTCGCTTGATAATGAGTGACTTATCGCAAGCTTCGCAAAGGCTTGTGTAGTCTTCTTTCTGAAGGTCGATGAGTAGGTTCGGAAGGTCGTCCGACAACCCTGTTCCCAAGCATTTGAGCATCGCTTCCTTCATCGTCCAAAGGCAGGCAAAGACGCGTTCTGGATAGTCGGATTTGGTGATGGCTTGCTGTTCCGAAAGGTTCATCGTCAGAGGCAGCAGCTGAGGGTCGTAGGCGCTGATGGTTTCGACATCGATGCCCACCGGTTGATTGTCTATCACACAGGCGGCAGCCTCATC
>CADCOX010000169.1 GCA_902803195.1 uncultured Bacteroidales bacterium | reverse complement strand
TGAAATCGACTCGGCCTGCGAGACCATCGACTTCTTCCGCTACAACGTCCACTACGCTTCAAAGATCTATGCGATGCAACCCAAGGACGGCGTAGGAAACATCAATCATACGGAATATCGACCCTTGGAAGGCTTTGTGCTGGCCGTGACGCCTTTCAACTTCACAAGTATTGCCTCCAACCTCTGCATGACGCCCGTGCTGATGGGCAACGTTGCCGTTTGGAAGCCCTCTACCACTGCTCTGCTCTCCAATTACTACCTGATGCAGTTGTACAAGGAAGCTGGTCTGCCCGACGGCGTCATCAACTTCCTGCCCGGCAGCGGCGCACTCATCGGCAAGGTCTGCACTGAGAGTAAATACTTCGCCGGCATCCACTTCACAGGCTCCACCGCCACCTTCAAGAGCCTTTGGGGCCAAGCTTGCTCCAACCTCGACCGTTACATCTCCTATCCGCGCCTCGTAGGCGAGACGGGTGGTAAGGACTTTATCTTCGTACATCCCTCGGCCGACGCCAAGGCTGTAGCGACGGCAGCATTCTGTGGCGCCTTCGAGTTCCAAGGTCAGAAGTGCTCGGCTGCAAGTCGTATGTATATCCCCAAGAGCTTGTGGCCGACCGTATTAGAGGATATGAAGCGCATGGCAACTGAAATCAAGATGGGTGACGTACGCGACCCGAAGAACTTCGTGAACGCAGTCATCGACGAGGCTTCGTTCGACAAGTGCAAGAGCTATATCGACTTCGCCCTCGCTGCCGACGATGCCAAGATTGTCCTCGGTGGTAAGTGCGACAAGACTGTCGGCTGGTTCGTGGAGCCGACCATCATCGAGACCACTAACCCGCGCTTCAAGTCGATGGAAGAGGAGATCTTCGGCCCCATCATCACCGTTTATCCTTACGACGACGACAAGGTGGAAGAGACTGCCACACTCTGCGATGAGACTTCGCCTTACGGCCTCACCGGTGCCGTCTTCGGTCGCGACCGTATGGCTGTGGAGAAGCTGGCCGACCGCCTGGCTTACGCCGCCGGCAACTTCTACATCAACGACAAGCCCACCGGTGCCGTCGTGGGCATGCAGCCCTTCGGCGGAGCCCGTGCCAGCGGCACCAACGACAAGGCTGGCGGCGAGTTCAACCTCATCCGCTGGATCATCCCGCGCGTCATCAAGGAAACACTCGTCAGCCCTACGGATTACCGCTACACCTATATGAAGTAAACCACCAATCTTACTTAAAACTCAAGATATGAAACTTCATAAGGCCTTATTAGCCACATTGGTGGTTTCTACCCTTATTTCTGCCTGCAGCACCCCTCCCTCTCAGGGAGGGGGCGAGGGTGTAGCTACTTTCGATTGCCCTGAATGTCACGTTTCTTCAGTCCCCGACTCCCTCGGCTTGGACTCTTTCTACGTGAAATATGTCGATGTCAACGGCTTGCCACTCGTGTCTTCATGGCGCGTCCCCGATTCAGCTTTCGTGGCCGCTCATCGGACTTTGTACGCGATGACCTGCATGCTGAAGCCTGAAGTACTGCAAGCCATGATCAAAGCCAACGCCCGCGTCGCCATCATGGCACGCTACGAAGGCACAACGGATATCCCCGAGCACCGCTACCTCGTCAACGACACAGCCTTGAACTGGGACCTCCGTGCACGCGGACTCGGCGGCACAATCGAAGAGCCCTTGACCAGTTGTGCCGAGGAGAACGTATTGGCCTATCAAATAGATAAATATCACGCTGAGGACATCCTCATCCATGAGTTCGCCCATGCCATCCATTGCATCGGTCTGATGATTGCCGAGCCCGAATTTGATGGCCGCCTCAAACAGCTGTACGAGAACGCCAAGGCCAAGGGCATCCTCGATGGTACCTACCGCATAACCGACCACATGGAATACTTCGCAGAGGCTGTTCAGGACTGGTTCAACGTGAACGCCGAGATGCCGCACCCCGATGGCAAGCACAACTGGTGCAACACCCGCGAGGAACTCAAAGTCTACGACCCCGACCTCTATGACCTGCTCGCCGAACACTTCCCCGAGACGGACGTGCAGATCAGCAAGCACAAGAAGGTCAACGAGATACACCAGCCATAAAAACTGCGTCATCCGTCTGAGGATGGACATTCGCCGCATGATTGTCCATCCTTTTTTGGTTCTTTTCCCTTCCTTCGCCAACTCTTACCTGATTGCCTTTGCGCCCAAAACCAAGACCACGATGAAACGATTGTCTATCCTCCTCACATCTTTGGCAGCAGCCCTCGCCCTCGCGGCTCAGCCTTCAACCCTTCCGTTCGGCTCCTCCATTACTTGGGACCGCCACAGCCTTCTCGTCGACGGCCGCCGCATCTGCCCCGTCATGGGCGAAATCCATTACAGCCGTCTCCCGGCCGATGAGTGGCCAGCCGAAGTGCGCAAGATGCGTGAAGGAGGAGTCACCATCATCGCCACCTATGTCTTCTGGAATCATATCGAGGAGCAGGAAGCCATTTTCGACTGGAGCGGACAGCGCGACCTGCGTCGCTTCATCGAAGTGTGTCGCGACGAAGGTATGCCCGTAGTTTTGCGCATGGGCCCTTGGTGCCATGGCGAGGTACGCAACGGAGGTCTGCCCGAATGGCTGTTCAGCAAGCCGTGCAAGATGCGCTCGCAGGATTCCACCTTCCTCCACTATACCGCACGCCTTTATCGCCAGATCTTCGCTCAAGTCCAAGGCTTACAATGGAAGGATGGCGGTCCTGTCATCGCTGCCCAATTCGACAACGAGTATCGCGGTCCAGCCTCCTACTTGCTTGCCCTGAAGCGCATAGCCCTCGACGTAGGTTTCGACCTCCCGTTCTACACGCGTACTGGTTGGCCCGAGCTCACCACCCCCATGCCTTTTGGCGAAATGCTTCCGCTCTTTGGCGATTACGCCGATGGGTTCTGGGACAAGAGCACCCAGGAGGGCGTTGGCAGCTACTTCAAGGCGTTTAATTTCAAAGGCCAAGTGAAGCCCGCCAGCAATATGGGAGCACCAGACCCAGACTCTCCCCCCGCTCTCCCCAAGGAGGGAACGGCCACCTCTATTGGCACGAATCCTTCATCCAATCAAGTGCATTCTGCTTCCTCACAGACTGGGAGGGCGGAGGGAGAGCCCTCTTCCTACCCTTACTTCACCTGTGAGCTCGGTGGCGGCATGGCCACGGCCTATCATCGCCGTCCTTATGTCTATCCCGAGGATG
>CADCOX010000168.1 GCA_902803195.1 uncultured Bacteroidales bacterium | reverse complement strand
GGCATCGAGGAACTGGTGATGGTGTACCGCGACGAGGAGCACGACGCATGGGTAGACCTCGGCCCGACGTCGGGCGTCAAGATAGCCGCCGACGCCTTCGAGGGCACCATCGGCCGCATCTGCGTAGCCCCCTCCATCTACCAAGCCTACATGGGCGACAAGAGTTGGAGTCCCCTCCACAGCCGCTTCAACATCTACGCGGCTAAAGTGCAGGACATCGAGCAAGACGGTGTCATCTACAGCTATTGGCGCAACAGCAACGGCGAGCCGCTGAAGAACAACGCCGAGGGTCACGCCTCCCTGATGAGCACGCTGAAGATGTGGAACGCCAACCATCAGAACTTCAACGCCGCAGACCTGCTGACCGAGCAGGACAAAGAGAACGTGTGGTATACGCAGATCATTGGCGTCGACAACTCAAGCCTCGACAACGGCAAGATGATTATCCGCAATGACCCCGGCACCTATTACAATTATAAGACGCTGAACATCGCCGAAAACGCCTTCGCAGGCAACGAGAACCTAAAGTACATCGAGTTCGAACAGGTCGTAGGCAACCGCAACTCCTACTCCGACCTGAAATTGGTCATCCAGAACGGTGCATTCAAGGGCTGCAAGAACCTCAAGGAACTGCGCATGTTCTACCACGTCAACACTAACAGCGACGGCTCCAGCGGCAACCTCCACTGGATGGCGCTCGGCCCTCAGGACGTCATCCCCGGCGACAATATCTTTGGCGTTGACCGTCTGACCGACGACCAGATAGCCAGAATGGCAAATGGCGAGGACATCGAAAAAGAGCTTCATTATTACTCGGTCCCGAAGGACTTCGCCATCCTGGTGGCTCCTGAACGCATGGCCGAGTTCCTGCGGGACCCCAACTGGGCACCCTACACGGCCTACATCCGTGCAGCCGACTTGACGCCTACCACCGATGACGAAGAGTTCACCATCAGCGGTTCCAAAGGCCTCACCTATGGCTACATCACCAACCTCGGAGGCATTCGACAGACATCGCAAACCGTCAGCCAGGACCTCTCCTGGTGGACGCTTCCACGCATCGTCATGGAGCTGGCCATGCACGTCTATACCTTAGGACTCACGTTCTGGGCACACCAGGGTGCTCAGTTCGCTACCTTGAATCAAGTCAGTCAGGCCATAGCCGATGCTGCCGAAGGGCAATTTACGACGGATGCTATCCTGGAAGGTATGGACGTAGCCATTGGAGAAGTGACTGTCAATGAAGCTACCCAACAAGTTCAATATAGCTTTGCCTTCAAGACTGCCGTTCAAGAAATCTTCCGTCTGCACTTCGTAGACAAGACGATCGAGGATATCCCCCAACTGACTACGTTCTTAGCGCAGAACGCCCAGACGCAACTCGTACAGAAAGGCTGGATAACGGCCGGAGGAGAATTCGTGTCGCAAGGCGCTTTCAACAGCCTGACACCCGACAAGATGTACCAAGGCCTGCTGCTCCTGAAGAATCCATTAAGTAGCGCTTCGAGTCATCTCGGGAACTTGGTTACCTTGAACGAAGCACATTTCGCCAAACTCTTTAGCGCACGAGTGATGCAGTTGATCTCCGGCGCAGCGTTGACGGGCGGCATCGTGGCGCAGAACCTATGGGGCGGTAGCAGCCATGGAGAGTCGCTGAAAAAAGGCATGCGCGACAACATCCTCTCGAACATACATCAAGTGGCCTTCAACGGCGGCAGCTATATCATCAGCACACCAACGAAGAACCTCGTCTACCACGCCTACCTTAAGCGCGTTGACAACGAAACCCAAGATGCCGTCATCTACGCCGGCACCGACAAGAAGCAGGGCAAGAACGCCTCGTCGGTGACGATGACCTTCGCCCGCGACGCTTTCCATAACCACAAGAACCTGAAGACCGTCAAATTCCACGAGAACAACATCTCTACCAACGAGGGTGTCTCCATGCTGCTCACCATCCCCGACTCGGCCTTCTATGGCTGCGACAACCTCGTGGAGTTCAGCACCATCTTGAAGAGTGACAACGGCGACCAGGTGCTCGGGCCAGAGAGCTTCATCCTCGCTGGCGACAGCGTCTTCGTAGGCCTCGACCCGAAGAAGTTCCACATCCTCATCGATGAGAGCCGCAAGGCTGACTATCTGGCCAGTGAGTCGTGGGCTCCGCTGGAGCGCTACTTCCAGTACACCAACGTCAAGCCCAAGCGCGAGCACGACGAATACGGCGGCTGGTATGCCTTTGCCTATGAGAACGGCTCGCTGCAAAAGGTACACAAGGTGATGGGCCATAAGATTGAGCACATGGTGGTCTTTGAACCCGACGACGACTTCCTGACCGGCCATCAGGGTGCCCTGAAACTCTGCAACGACATCGGCTCGTACAACAACTACCAACTCGACGCCGTGCGCTACAAGGCTTTCTATGGCAACCAAAACCTCCGTGTGGTGAACTTCACCGACCTGAAGGGTACCACCGGCTTCGGCGATACATACACCGACCTCAACGTCACGCTCGAGGACTCCTGCTTCGCCCGTTGCACCAACCTCGCCAACATCGACATGCTCTACCTCGTCACCGACGGTAAGAACCGCATCGACCCCATCACCCCGCAGCAGGTGAAGCTCGGCCGCGGCGTGCTTGACGGCACGACGGCGAAGATCAAGATGATGCCACATCAGGTGGAATGGTTCCAGAAGGATACCACTTGGGCCAAGTACTCCGACCGCTTCCTGCCTTGTATCATCAAAGTAGCCGACGACGAGGTTCACGACATCCTTGAGGATATGGCCTACTACGACATGGCTCACACGGGCTATGACGACGTGCTCTGGACCGACTACATCGATCTGGCACGCATAGCAGGCTGCATCCATGGCTTCGACTGGCTCTCGGAGAAGTTCCGCGGAAAGGGCATACACTCCTTCAACGAGTTCCGTCACTTCGCCTGCGTAGGACTCAACTTCGTCGGCAACAACTGGTTCCGCGACTGCTCCAACCTCACCAGCATCGCACTGCCCTCTACCATCACTAAGATTTACGACTATGCCTTCAAAGGCTGCTCAAGCCTCACCTCCATCGAGATTCCCGAGGACGTGTTCCAGATTCTCCAAGGTGCATTCGAGGGCTGCACATCCTTGAAGACCATCCGCGTACGGGGACGTGTGCCGGCTGGTTTCTATGGACGTACCAACATCTTCCCCAAGAACGAAGGCATGAAGATCTACGTCCCCGACGGCACCGTCGACACCTACAAGCAGGCG
>CADCOX010000167.1 GCA_902803195.1 uncultured Bacteroidales bacterium | reverse complement strand
GTCAATGCCTTCTTGTTGTTCGTCGTGCGCAGCCAATTTCCCATTTTCAGTTTCCCGTTTTTCATTTCCGACGCAGTCGGTCAGATTTCTGTCCCACGCCCGTCCGAAGTCGCCGTTGCCCCAGGTCCATTGCTTCTTGCCGGGTGAAAAGTGGTGGCTGGCGACGTGGAGCATACCCGCCTGGGTGTCGTTCTCGTAGCCGCCCTCGAAGTCGTACTTGGAGTTGACGGCCATATAGCTCGTCGGAACCTTGATATTCTTGTAGTTAGAGATATCCACACCAGCCGAGTAGTCCATCTTATAATAGGTTCCTGTAGCGATGGGGAAACTCGAGACGGCACGCTTGCCGTGGTCGAAAACGGCATTCACATCGGGTGGGAAGACGCTCTGGTAGGCGTCGTTCACCTCCACAGCAGGGTTGGCCCACCAGAGGAAGGTCTGGGGCAGGGGAGTGCGGTTTGAGAGGCGTCCACGGATTTCCAAGAATGCACAACAAGGTCGTAGCGTGAAGCCTACGAGTCCTTTCTGGTGAAACATACGTTCCATTTCGTTGCACCAAACAGTGACCGAACCGTCTTTGCCTTCCTCGATGATATGGTCAACAGGCATGTAGGTCGACGGGCGGTGGTGCTGCGGCCAATTGAATTCGATGCCGCCGCTAATCCAAGGTCCGGCAAGCCCCACCAAAGCCGGCTTGATGACATGGTTGTAGTAGACGAAATGACGCTCACGAATCTTGTCATAGGCCATCTGGATGCGCCCGCCTAACTCTGGCATGATCATCACTTTGATATACTCGTTCTCCAGCCACACCACTTGCCACTCTTGAGGCGTCGGCTCATTGGCTATCGACTCGATGACGGGATAGGGATAGACCACGCCGCTACTGCCTTGATAGACACGTTTCTCTAAGAACATCGGATTCTTCTCCGCTTTACCCACTTCGTAGGTCGGAATCGTTATTGTTTCACACCAAGCACTAACCATATATTTAGTTGTAAATTGAAAATTAATTATTGAAAGTTTATTATTCGTCCGTATTCTATCCTTGAAGGAAAGCCTTACCTCCCTCTGAGGGCGGGGAATGCTCTTCCTTTAATCCTCCAGCTCTTTACCCTTTGTCTCAGGACAGTTCTTCCACAGGAATACGAAGGCGAATGCGCATATAGCAGCATAAACCCAGAACGTGCCGCTGCTGCCCAAGGCCGCGTTCATCGAGGGGAAAGAGAAGGTCAGCGTACAGCATCCAACCCAAAGGGCGAATGTGCAAATGGCCATCGCTACGCCACGAATGCGGTTCGGGAAGATCTCTGCCAATAATGTCCAGGTAACAGGACCGAGCGTCATCGCATAAACCGAGATGGCTGCAACCACAAGTGCCACCATAGCGAAACCTGTCAGATGCTGGTAGTAGCAATAGCCCAGCACGGCATAGATGATGCCAAGACCACCAGCGCCCAACAGCATCAACGTCCGGCGTCCCCACTTCTCGATGGTATAGAGCGCTACAAACGTGAACAGCACATTCGCCATGCCTGTGATGACAATATTGATGAACATCCCGTCCACATCAAAACCAGCGCCCACGAAGATTTCTTGCGCGTAGTTGAAGATGACGTTCGTGCCACACCATTGCTGGAAGACGGCGATGAAGAGGCCTAGCAGCAATACCTTGCGGTACTGCTGAGTGAAAAGTGAAAAATGAGAATTCCCTTGGTAGTCAGCTTGTCCTGCGGAAGCCGCAAGTAATTTAGATTTTTCACTTTTCACTCTTTCACTTTTCACTCTTTCATACACAGGGCTCTCCGGAATGAAGAAACTCATCACAAGGAATAAGGCTGCAGGGAGTGTCTCGGCCCAGAACATCCAGCGCCAACCCCACGCCACGTTCCACGCCTGGCTCTCGGCCACGCTGGTGTCACGAGCCAGCAGCAAGTTCACCACTTGTGCGGCAAGGATACCCAACACGATGGTCATCTGGTTCAAGCTTACCATGCGACCACGTATCTGGGCAGGGCTGACCTCAGCGATGTACATAGGTGCTAAGGCTGAGGCTACACCTATGCCAACGCCTCCGACGAAGCGTGCTATATTAAATAAGGTGAGGTCGTTGAACAATCCCGTACCGATGGCTGAGACGGTGAACAACACGGCAGAGGTGGTCAACAAAGGTTTACGACCATAGCGGTCGGCAGCAGCACCTGCCACCATGGCACCCACGAGGCATCCAATGAGGGCTGTCGTCATGGCTACGCCTTGCAAGACGGGCGCGTCCGCGATGCCGAAATAAAGTTCGTAGAAAGGTTTGGCACCGCCGATGACCACCCAATCGTAGCCAAACAGGAGGCCGCCCATCGCCGAGACAGAGCAAATGAAATAGAGGAAACCTTTTTTGTTTTGCATAACGATTAAACCTTGGGTTAAAATGTTGGGCTATGAGGCGTGCCCCGTCACTTTTCGCTCGGGAAAGAACCAATAGTCGGACTGGAGATAAAGGATAGTACCTGTTCGGCTATGGATTGCATCCCAGCTACTGATGGATGACCACTCTTCTTGTGGATGTCATGCAACTGAATACAGGGTATCTGATGAGCCTCGCACGAAGTGATGGTGGCGCGCGTAATATCTTCGCGAAGGCCATCGTTAAGCAGAAAATAGATCTGCACGTTGGGATAACGGTCCTTGGCGTCGACGAGCAGACGATCAAGGGCGGGGGAATAGGTGAAGAGGTCGCTGCTCTGTGGCTCGCCTACGGGTACGCCCGCCCAGCTGTCGTTGGTGCCACCGAAGATGAACAGGATGTCAGGACTGCCAAGACGTGGTAGGCGTGTGATGAACGAACGGTCGGTATAGTCCTCGCCACGATAACCGCGATAGGAGATGGTGGCTCCGCTGAACGACTCGTTCTTCTCGAGCAGGAATCCACCCCGTGAGATGAGTTGCCACCACCAGGTCTGGCGTACTGAACTAACGTCAGTATTGGCCGTGTCGGTTTTTGCCCAATACCAGATGGCATTGCCCGTGGGGATGTAGCCTTCGTAGGTGGAATAGGAATCGCCTAGGATGCTCACACGCATGCGAGAGGAGTGGTGCTGGGCGGCAAGCGGCGTCAGCACTAAAAGTAGGATTAATGTCGCTAAGAATTTTTTTGAGTTCATGTTAATGTGGGATTTAGAAAGAATACAAGAGATTGTGATAGGGGGGAGAGGAATGTCGCTTTATTTGTTTTGAAGCTTGGGCTTGAGCTCGTCGGGCGATTCGTTGGTGAACATATTGACGGCTGGTGCTTCGCGGTCGAAGAGGTGGTGGAGGGTCTCGGGCGAGAGGGTGAGCGTGGGCTGGAAGTCAGGGCTCTGCATGTACCGGAGGATGCTGTGGCGCAGCTGACGGGCTACGATGCGGCGGTCGAGGTCGGAGGTGAGGTCGAAGGTGGTGAGGACGAGGCGTCCTTTGCCTACGCGGGCTTCGAGGAGCATGCCGAGCTTACGCGAGAGGTGCCAGGTGTCGATGGGCTGGACGATGGGTTGGTAGTCCGCAGGGAACGCGGCGAGATTGATGCACTGGGCGCGGTTGGTGAGTTCCCACCACTGGAGGTCCTGCCAGTCGTCGGTCGGGAAATCGCGGAAGATGGGATGCTCGGCTTGGATGTAGGCGCCGGTGGTGTGAGGGGGCTTCATCTTGAACCACGAGGTGTTCCAGAAGACGGGCAGGAAACGGTGGACGACGTCGTTGCCGTACTTGATCTGACCTCCTGCAAGGAGGAGGACATCCTTGCCTGCCTCCACTGCTGCCAGTGCGGAGTCGAGCTGGGAACCCCCTGCCTTGCCTTCTTGAAGTGTCAAGCGTCGCTGAGCGCCGAGCGGTTGGGAGGGAGCGGATAGCTTCGAGGCAGATAAGTCGCAGATGATGATGGAGTTGCCGGCTTCGCCATTTAATGACGAATGACGAATGCCGCGCTCGAGCTTGCTCGCTTGACCCTTCAAGAATGACGAATAAGATTTACCTTTAAGATTTGCTGGTAACTTGTATTTGTCATTCCGAACGAAGCCAGATTCGTCATTCTTCATTCCATTGGGGTAAACCCAAAGGTTCCAGTGGTTCTTGTGATTGGCATCGGCATGAATGGTGAGGGTGAGCTTGGCAGCGTGGTCGATGGAGGAGGGGAGGAACACGATATCTTCGCCCACGCGGCAGTTGCCCTCCTGCAAGAGTTGGTTGCCATCGCAAATCGTATAGTGCAGCAGGGAAATGTCTTCACCGCTCATATTATATAATAAGGTATGGGCCCGGATGGTGTCCGTCGACTCGAAAGTGAAACGGGGCAGGCTGGCAAGGGGGACGATGTCGGAGCAGAACTCGCGCCATTCGGGGGCTGTGCAGTAGCCTTTCTCTCGCCAATGGACGTTGAGGGGCCCAACGAGAGCTGTGCCTTGGCCGCTGTAGTCGTTGAGGGAGAGAAGTTGGAAACCTGCGTAACCGGGTGTGCGGAGGTGTCGCTCGATTTCGTATTTGTAAGCCAGCACTTGCAGTCGTCCACTGGCCATGAGGAACTTCTCGGCTTGCGCTGCCATGCCATTGGCGGCAAGGAGATCGCGGAAAATCTCGAAGTTGTGGGCTTTGTAGGCTTCCGTGTATTGAGAGATTTCCTTGAAGTCAGGGAAGGCACACCATTGGCCTTGCTCGTGGGAGAGAAGGACGCCGGAGAAAGCCCCCACTTCCTTATAATTCCTTGGCTTTGCTATCTGCTCGGCATAGGTGTCGTTGCTACTGGGTTGTCGTTGGTTCCATTCCAGACCACGAGCACCGCCTTTGACGTGGTACTCAGAGCCGTAGTCCCATTCCCATCCTCCACCGACAGAGGCGGTGCAGTAGATACGTGAGGGGTCGTGGGCTTTCATCTGCCGCACGAAGTCAACTCCCCAATTCACCCAGTTGCCGGCAGGCTCGTTGCCAGCCGCGAGCATGACGAAAGAGGGGTGGTGGCCGTAGGTGTCGAGGATTGCACGGCACTCGTCGGTAAGATATTGATCGATGGGCATCCCATTACCCAGTTTCACACCGTGATTTGGCCACGAAGGACCTTCGGGCTGGAGATAGAAGCCGAGGCGGTCGGCAGCCACGAAAGCAGCTTCGGGTGGGCAATAGCTATGGAAACGCATGTGGTTGAGACCATATTCCTTGCAGATGCTGAAGATGCGTTCCCAAGAGGTGGTGTCGGTGGGCGGGAAACCTGTCTCGGGGAAACAACAGTTCTCGACGGTGCCACGAAGGTGGATGGGCTGTCCGTTGAGCAGGATGTCACGTCCCTCAACGGCTATCTCGCGGAAGCCGAAGGTAATGCGGACGGGGTGGCCTTGATAGTGGATGGTGGCGGTGTAGAGCTGCGGATGGTACTCACTCCAAGGCTTGGCGCCAGGGACGTGGACGTCGAAAGTCTGGTCGTTGAGGGTGATATGAGCGGTCTCGGTGGCGAGGTCGGTGATGACACGTCGGCGGTAGATAAGGGGAGAGGTACGCAACTCGATGCGGCCTGCTATGCCGTTCCAGTTGCCTTGGGTTTGATCGGTGACGCTATGCGAGTCCTGGCCTACGCAGACGTTCTCGATGCCGTTGTAGACGCGGATGGCAATCTCGTTCTCGTGGCCGAAGCGCAGGTAGGGCGTGATGTCATACTGATGCGGCACGGAGAGGGACATCTGGTGGCCTACTTCTTTGCCGTTGATGAAGACGGTGGTCTCGATGTGAGGGCGCTCGAGGAAAAGGGTGACCCGTTGACGGCGCCAAGCCTTAGGAATGACAATGGAGCGGCTGTAGGTAGCTTCGCCGACGAAGTGCTTCTCGGGGGTGAGGAAGAAAGGAAATTTCATCTGGCCTGCGTGGCGGTAAGGCTCCATGAAGGGGTTGAAGTAATACGAGGAATCGTATAGGGAGCCTGTCCAGCGGGTGTTGACGGAGAGGTCGTCGCCAAGGCCGTTGGTGAGGAGAGAACCGGGGAGGCTGACAGCGGTGGCATCGAGGCGAGAAGTGAGGCGCCAAGAGCCGGAGAGGTCGAGGGACTGAGCCGCGGAACGGGAGAAGAGGGACTGAGCCGGGGAATGGGAGAAGAGGGACTGAGCCGGGGAATGGGAGAAGAGAGACTGAGCCGCGGCAGAGCCGCAGCCTACGCCGAAAGAGATGAGGAAGAAGAGGAGATGCTTAAACATATGAAAATGAAGGGGAGATGGATTATTTGACTTTCTGCTCGGCTTTGACTCTTCGCTCTGCGAAGAACGTTTCCGCTCGGCTTTGCCGCTTTGCTCTGCGAAGAACTATTCTGCTCGGCTTTGACTCTTTGCTCTGTGAAGAACTTTTCTGCTCGGCTTTGACTCGTCGCTCTGCGAAGGACTTTTCCGCTCGGCTTAGGCTCTAAATATTGCTTTCACCTTTTCTTTTGTGACTTCCTCATGTTCGGTACGAATTTTTCGATTGCTGCCATACTCCACATAAGTATCGGCAGGGCAATCATCAATATCTTGTATTTCATTTATTCAATGAGTTTTAATGATTTCCGCCTGCAAAGATAGTAAAAGAATTGCTACGTCGTATCGGTTTTCGGGAATAATTTTGCATCATGACGAAATAGAAAGTAAGAAAGTAAGAAAGTCACTTGTAGACAGGAATGATTTTGAGTTTGCAAAAGGGCAACGAGTGACGGCATCATGACGAAATAGAAAGTAAGAAAGTAAGAAAGTCACTTGTAGACAGGAATGATTTTGAGTTTGCAAAAAGGGGACTACATGCCGACAGACTTTTCAGACGACTTGTAGACAGGAATGAACATGACGGACAAACACCACATAAGGGAGTAATAGGAAATTATAATTAATATAATATTATTAATAATAAATTATAATTATATTATATATTATTATTACAAATTAGAACCTACTTCGAAAGTGAAAATCATTCTTGTCTACAAGTGACTTTCTTACTTTCTTACTTTCTCACGCAGCATCGGCAACTATGCACATGAGCGAAATCGAGCATTCTTGTAGGCTTTCGCAAATATTCATGTCGGCTTTCGCGGATATTTGTTTAGGCGAAGTCGTAAATACGAATGAGTGGACTTGATCTTCGATTCCAGAAACCACGTCATCGCCTTATTCTTCTGTCCCCCTCGCAGATCATCCTCGTCATATCATTCGCTTCGCTTGCGAAGAACTTTTCAACGTTTCAACATTTCAACTTTTCAACATTTCAACTTTCAGCACGGCTTCGCCCGGGGTGCGGTCTGCTTCGCGGGGAAGGTAGATGGGAGCTTCGGGCTGGAGGGGTAGGATGCGGAGTTCAAGTTCGGTACAGCCTGCGGGCAGGCGCCAGAGGCCGTAGAGGAAGGGGCGACCGTAGTAGAAGTTGTCGGCGATAAGGTGGCCATTCGCATAGAGACGCGCACAATCGCCGCGATAGGCAATTTTCAATAACCCAGATTGATGAGTGAAGAGTGAGGAATCGCGAGGAAGGGTGATGCGGTATACGGCTGCTTGTTGCCAGTCGTCCTCGGAGGGGGCTTCGGCAACCTTGGCTTTACCCTTCTTGATGGTGCGCAGGGGGCCGGCTTCTTGGAGTTTGGTGACGATGGGAGAGGGTACGGAGGACGATGCGTACTGCGGTTTGTTATCTTGACTCTCTAAGAAGAGGTGCTCGGCATCGTCGCGTGAGAGGAGGTAGAGGTTGCCATAGACAGGCTTCGCGATGCCTCGCGCTTTCAGGTTCTTCAATGTCTTTCCACTCTGAAGGACAATAATTGTCGAAATGCCGGGGACCTGCATGAGATAGAGCCTGCCGTCGCGCTTAGCCACGAGCTGAGCGGTGGCGTAACGGATGCCCTCGACGTTGACGGGGAAGATAGCAGAACAGCCAGCGGGAATAGTGAGACGGGGGAAACGGACGCCGCAGGCTTCAAGATCTGTGGTAAGCTTGGGGGAGAGGGCGGCGAATCGTTCGTAGTTATTGACGAAGATGAAGGCAGATTGTCCATCCGAGCGCACAGACCACCGCAGATGAGAATCGTCGCGTTGCTTGAGGTCTTGAGGCGTGGGGAAGGAGGCTTCCATCGGGGCTAGTAGTTCGCCAAAATCGTGCATGAAAAGGTGGAGGGGACGGAGGTGGTAGTACTGCGGATAAGTCTGCCCAAACTCACCGATGGGAGCTTGGAAGTCATAGGTGCAGACGGGTAGGTCGTTGTTGGCGGTGAAGGGCGAGGTCTGACATTCGTTGAGCGCATTCAATTTGCCTTCAGGGTTAGTACCGCCGTGGTACATATAGTAGCCGAGGAGGTTGGAACCGCTGCCCAGCTTCACAAGAGCCATTGCGTAAGCATCCTCGGGATAGACATAAGGACGGCGATGATAGGCCGTGGCCATGCCGCCACCGAGCTCACAGGTGAAGTAAGGGTAGGAAGAGG
>CADCOX010000166.1 GCA_902803195.1 uncultured Bacteroidales bacterium | reverse complement strand
TAGTCCTTCGTGGCGATAGCCTTGCCTGAGCAGTAGCCGTGAATGATGGTAACGACCTCATTGCCATCGTCGTCGTAGGAGATGTTCTCGGAGGTCTTGGCGCTATTGACAATATTGTACCAGTGGTTCATCTCTGGCATCTTGACCTTGCTGACGAACGCCTTCATGGCATTCTCCACTTTCGTGACCTCAGCATCCATCTGCGGCTGGAGCGTGCGCCCGTGTGCTACATTATAGGCGGCATTGGCAGCAGCCTCGAGGGTGTTGATGACATCCTGGGAGGGGACATAACCAAAGTCGGTGCCGACAGCGGCATGCTCGACCATGTCGCGGGCTTGGCTGACGGCAGCCATGAGGGCGTCATTATGGACGAAGGAACTGTCGAGCTTAGCAAACGCCTCTTCGAAGGCATCGATATCGCGCTGCCATACCTCATACTTGTCCTTGTCCTTGTTCTCGGCGACGAGGGCAGAGAGGCGGTCGGTCCACTTCTTGACATCGGGAACATAGGAATACTGGATTTCGTCCATGCCGACGCTGATCATGACCTGGAACTCAGAGAGGGTGAAGAAAGGCTTACCTCTCGGGTCAAGTCGATTGCCTTCGTTCTTGTGGCTGTAGGTGTCATTGACAACCATGCGGAGGTAACGATTGCCGCCTGCGTCGAATTCATCGGACGTCCATTCGGTGATGCTGGCGGGGAAGCCATCATTGAAGGCTGCCACCTGCTCCCACTCGGAATCCTCGCTCAGCGGGTCGGCGCCGAGGTTGACATCATTGGTAGCATAGATGATGATGTCGACAGGCCAGTCGCGATAACCGCTGTTACGCGGCGTGAAGCGAATGCGGACGGTGTTCTGCGGCTCGAGCATATCGACCTGCAGGTTGTGGGTGGCACCATAGCGCACCTCGTCGGGATCGTCCTCGGACGTGCCGGGCACGATGGCTCCATAGCTGTAGTTGGTGTGGAAGTAGGTGTCGATGTTCTCGTCGAGGAGGTTGCCGAAGTTGCCTTCCTGAATGACGGAGTTGGCACTGAACTGGGAGGCATTCGTGAGCAGGCCCTTCACAGGCGTAGTAGTCTTGAAGACTACGCGCTCAGCCTCTTCAATGAGAACGGCCAGTTCGTCGGCAAGCTTGCCGTGGTCCACATAGAGGTCCTTGACGGCCTGCACGGCTTCCTCGAGGGCGGTTACGTCGGGACGGGTGACCTTGGGTTTGGCAGCGAGGTCGTTGACAATCTTGCGCAACGCATCGACAGCGTCCTTCATGCCCTCGACATTGTAGTACTGCGAATGTGCCTCATCAAACTCGCAGGGATAGACCTGGAACTCCGACAAGGTGAAGAAATGCAGCACTTTACCCAAAGAGTTGGTGACTGACCGCTGGCTGAAGGTGTTAAGCACCTGGAAGCGCAGGTAGCGGTAAGGCTTGTCCATAAGGATACCCGGCGAGGTATAGCTCGTAGAAGCATTCTCGGGGAAGCCGCTGGCCAGATGTTTTACCTCTGTCCAAGCGCTCTCGTCCTCCCAATTGGAGATATCGTTGGTTCCATAAATGACGATATCGGCAGGGATGTCGAGGTAGGCCGACTGACGGGGCATAAAGGTGAACACAAACTTGTCGACGGGCTTGCCAAGGTCGGCATAGAGACAGTGGATGTCGAGGACATCGTAACTATAGACGGAGTGGAAATAGCTATTGATGTTACCGTCGATGAGGGCTTCCAGGCTGCCTTCTTGCGTCTCGAAGGCGTTGGTCCAGAGTTGCGATTCCTCGGGCAGGTTGGCATCATCGCTGACATTGATGATATAAGGGTTCTCGCTGTCGGTGGCATACTCGATGGTGGTGAGCATGGCCACCTCGGCTTCTGCGACAGCCTTTTGGTAATCAGCCTGGATGCGGACATCGTCGTTGATTTCCTGCACACGGGCGAGTTCTTCCTCAGTCACTTCGTATATGTACCAGACGCTATTAGGCTCGTCGGCATTGCCCCAAGGAACAATGTAACCTTCGACACCGGCTCCTAAGTTGTGACTCTCGGTGTGGTAAGGAACATTATATTGGGTGTTGTAGATCGTGAACTGACCCATCTTGGACGAAGAGATGATCTGCTCGGTGGTCTGCTCTTCGGACATGGGAACATGCTGACTGGTGGCATCGATGAAATCGATGTAAGTGAGCGACGCCATGTTTTGGATGCTAAAGTTGTCGTCATCGAGGAGCGTGAACTTCCAGATGGCGGAGAGGTCGTCGGGACTATAGGTGCCCCAGCGCAGCCACTTGCCATCGGTACTGGCCACCATAGCCTTTTCGACGCCTTGGTTGATGTAGTAGGCGTCATTGGAATTGATGATGCGGTAATAGCCCGTGCCCACCTTGACCTGCGAGGCGAGGAGTGCGTCATAAGTGGCGCGCAACTGGATGATCATCTCGTCGACCTCCTCGTTGGTAGGAGCCTGCGCGGGCATGGCGTCAGCAGCCACGATGGCACGCTCAAACACCTCCATGAAAGCATCGACCTCCTCGGCTCCGTAGAAGCCGGGCGTGTTGCCCTTGAACTCGTCCTGAATGCCATACATCTGCATGCCCAGGTCGTAGAAAGGCACGAGGGCGATGTTAAGGCGCTCCTGCGGGTCGTCGACCAGACGTGCGGGATAGAGCTGCATCTCGGCCATATTCCAGAAGTACTGACCGTAGGTGCCCTCAGTGCGCTGGCTGAACGTGCGATTGACGACCATACGGATGTAGCGATAAGGAGCGTCGAAGGTGATCATGGGGCTGGTGTACTCCTGTCCACTCATCTGGCTGGTGCTGGAGTAGTTCGTGAACAGGTCTTTCAGACGTATAGCCTCTGTCCACGACTTAGCCTCCTCGGGTGTGTTCGTGACTAGGAACGTCACGTCGTCGGGCGTGTCGTTGTAGGCGCTACTGCGGATGACCCATGTGAAGAAGATGGCTGTCTGCGGATCGTCGAGCTCAAACTGTATCCAATGCTTCTCGGCAGGATAGAGGTTGTTGATCGTCTGTTGGTTACCCTCCTCGTCGGTTATCGTAGAAGTAGGACCGTAGGACGAATGGAACCAAGTGCCAGCATCGCCGTCAATGAGGGCGTCGAGGCCACCGCCATCGCCATACTGGATAGCGTTGACCGTCATCTGGTCGGCATAGCTAATAAGGGGAGAATCCAAGTCGGGAGCGTAGATGTCCTCGACCGTCTCGCCATCGCCCACCAACAACTTAGCGGACGGAGCTGCCTGCACCTGCCACGCCGCAGGAAGCAGCAGGGCGGCAAGAATGAGTATCAGTTTCTTCATAGTTAAATTGTTGAATGAATGGTTAATTAAGTTAGTTGTTATGAATAGTTCGTTGTCTGTTCGTAGTCTGTCCGTTGTCTTCGTGAACGCTCAGCGCCAAACGCCAAGCGCTCTTTTGCATAGCAAAGGTAAGACAGAATCGGCTAGATGGGCCGAAGAAGCCGTTAAAAAATTTTAAACGAAAGCGAATAAACCTTTTTTGGGTGTCAATTGCCCACTCTTTCGCGCGACTCACGACGGCGAAACGTGAAATTAGCAAATACTTTTTTCACGTTTTTTGCTTGCAGTTCAGAAGAAATATGTATCTTTGCCGTCGGAAACGTAAAATCAATCTGTAACACATTAATTCAATATTTCAACTTAAACAGAAGAAACATGAAACCAACTCTTTTCCTCCTTGCTGCCGGCATGGGCAGCCGCTATGGCGGCTTGAAGCAGCTCGACGCACTCGGCCCCAACGGCGAGACCATCATGGACTACTCCATCTACGACGCTATCCAAGCTGGCTTCGGCAAGATCGTGTGGGTCATCCGTCGCGACTTTGAAGACCAGTTCCGCAATCAGATTCTGAAGAAGTACGAGGGCCACATCCCCTGCGAGCTCTGTTTCCAGGCTCTCGACGACCTGCCCGAAGGCTTCAGCGTTCCCGAGGGCCGCGTCAAGCCCTGGGGCACCAACCACGCCGTACTCATGGGTAAGGACGTCATCAAGGAGCCCTTCTGCGTCATCAACTGCGACGACTTCTACAACCGCGACGCCTTCATGACCATCGGCAAGTTCCTGGCCGAACTCCCCGAAGGCTCCAAGGGCAAGTATGCTATGGTAGGCTTCCGCGTAGGCAACACGCTCTCCGAGAACGGCAGCGTAGCACGTGGCGTATGCGGCAAGGATGCCGAAGGCAATCTGACCGACGTCGTAGAGCGTACCGAGATCGAGCGCATCGATGGCGAGATTTGCTACAAGGACGGCGACAAATGGGTGCCCGTCGGTGGCGAGAACGTCCCCGTATCGATGAACATGTGGGGCTTCACGCCCGACTACTTCGCCTACAGCGAGGAGTACTTCAAGGAATTCCTCTCCGACCCGAAGAACATGGAGAACCTCAAGGCCGAGTTCTTTATCCCGCTGATGGTCGACAAGCTCATTAACGAAGGCACTGCTACCGTCAAGGTCCTCGACACTACCTCCAAGTGGTTCGGCGTCACCTATGCAGCCGACCGTCCCGGCACCGTCGAGCGCATCCAGCAGCTCATCGACGAGGGCGTCTACCCCTCACCCCTGTTCTAATCGACTCCCTTCATCATCAATAGTCCCCCGACGCAACCCTCTGCGTTGGGGATTTTCTTCTATCGTAGGCAGAGGACGTTGCAGGCCGAAGCAGAGCAATAGCTAAATGCACTGTTTCTACGCTCCCGAAAGTCTATTGACTTCGGCTTACTGTTATTAGCCTATACTACCGAATTACCTTCAGATTTATTCCATGAAAAACGGCCCATTTATCTGTCACGCCGTCACCAATACATTTAAGTCATTGACCTTTAATGACATGTGCAGTGACAGATAGGGTGACAGATAGGGTGACAGGTGACGGATTTAAACTTAATTAACGAGCATTTTAACATATTCGACCGTTCCGTAGTACTCGCATAGAGCCACTTCCGCTCAACTACTCGTTCGGGCGTAAGCGTCTATTCGCTAAAGGCTACGCGTCCGTTCGTACGAGGCTACGCGTCCGTTCGTATGAGGCTACGCGTCCGTTCGTGCCATCTCGTCTCATTAATGAGACTGGGTTGTCTCACCGGTGAGACACGTCTGTCTCATTAATGAAGCAACCCGCAGGAACTGGTCGCGTGGAGCTATTCGAGCGTTCGCTTTCGCCTTTCCCATGGTAATCATTGTCTCATAAATCTGTCATCTGCCCGTAGACGCGGTAGAAGGTGCTGTAGTCGCAGTCATGGCTGAGGGTGTCGGCACGAACAACGGCCTCAATCGTTGATGGCTCCGCAATGGGGGCAGCGTCCTTTGTCGTGCAGCTTGGCACCGCATTGGCCACAGAGATAGCGCGGACGTGAGCAGCGCCAGAAATGCCGAATGGAGACAAAGGCATAGGCGGCGAAGAGGGCATAGCCCAAGAGGGTGTGGGCGGTCAGCGAGAAGACGAGATAGACCATCATGCTGGCACCGAGGAGTGTAAACAGATAGAAGAGGGCTTCGACAGGGCGCAGGAGGCTGAAGACATTGTCTACAGAAGCTATGGCCAGCAACAGGACGAGCCATAAGCCCGCGAGGAAGACACAGAGGAGCGGCGGCTGAGCCAAGGGATTGAGCGTAGGATGGAAATAGAATTGAACCCACAGCTGCGGTGCCGCACGCTGAATATAACCATAGAGGAGAGCGAGTGCGGCAAGTGTAAGCAAAAGGGTGACAGGATAGGCACTGGGAATATCGGCGAAATGGACCATCGCGAAGCGCTGCCGCCAAACCAATCGAAGACCTACGAGGGCGATAACAGCCGCCAACACGACAAGGAACCACAACAGATGGCGGTTGGAGAAGACGCGAATGAAGGCACTGATAGGATCGTCGGGACGAGCGCTCTCAAGGAGCTGACTCTCGTGCAACCATCCCATGGTGAGTTGGTCGCGCGCCACCTTCACCCACACACTGTCAACGCTGTCCTCAGGGATAACAGTCAAGGCGGCAATGACCAGGGCATCGTAACGGCGGAGCCAGAGGCTGTCGCTGGTCTCACCCACGCCCCCACTCCAGTGCATCGGACGGTCTTCGACGAGGAGCAGGCTGTCGGCATCGACAATCATGTTGTAACCCACCCCATAGGGACGCACTAGGGTCGAGGCGAGGCTGTCGGCCGGGGCCTCTTCCTCGGTTGCATCAAGGATGATGCGCTGAGGCGGCGCATAACAGGCCGTCAGACAGAGCAGGAGCAGGAGGAATGACGAATGACGAATGATGAATGATGAATGACGAATGAGGAATGACGAATGCTGCATGATGAAAGATAAATATAACGGGAATGGGCGCTCGGCCCAGCGGGACGCTTGATATTTCAAGAACGATAACGATAACGAAAACGTTAACGGGCGCTCGGCCTTGGTTGCTTCGTACATCCTAAGCTTGTCGAAGGACACCTCGGAGAACTTGCTGGCTATCCTTATCAAGCCCCGCTCGGGCTTTGGCTCGGTGGTGGCTGCACTTGCATCTCGCAGCGGCGGCAGTCGAAATGGAGGGGGAACGTACGCCCATCGGCGAGCCTTAGGGCAAGGGGCTCATGCCAAGGCAGAGGACGCCCATCGCGCGTACAGTAGCCAAGAGCATGGCGCAGGCAGTAGCGGCAGGTCATAAGAGGGAAAGCCCCCTCACATCCCCCCCGAGAGGGGGCAAACAAATCCGCGGACGTATTATTTGTAATGGGCATTCCCCCTTGGAGGGGATGGGAGGGGGCCTCAGGGACATTCCCCTGGAGGCTTTCTTGGGTAAGCCCTCTCCTCCACTCCGCAAGGACGGAAGCGGGAATGAACCAATTGGAGGATAGACGGATGATGACATCGTCCTCGGTAGCCTTGAAGATGGTATCACCCAGACGGATGAGCTGGCGACGGATAGCAACCTCCTGCGGCGTACGGGCGAGCTCGTGAGGATAGACGAAGGTCCGGCTGACGATGCGACCATCGGCTGTTGTGAGCGTGAGACGGAACGCGTTATCGGCCTCGTCCTCAAGCAGCCAACGAACGGCAATGCGCCGCTCGGCCGACGGACGAGAGAGGAGGCGCTCAAAGGCGGCGTCATAGTTGCGATAGAGGGACTGCCCTTTGCGGAGACCTCGCAGTACCGCGAGTTCAGCTGGGTAGAGACGGCCATGGGCGTCGACACGATTGACACGGAAACCCTGCAGGCGGTCGTCGGCATCGAAGAAGCAGAGGCCGTCGCCATTGGCAAAGGTGGCGGTACCCGCCACGGCGAGCGAGTCGCGCTGCACGTCCTTGACCGTGCCCACGGGTTCACCCAACGACTTGGGCGTAGCGAAGCAAGCCATCGAAGGTGTGCGCCCATGCAGAAAATAATCGGTGAAGCGGCGATTGAAGCTTTTCTCGAGGACGGGCGTGAAACTGAAAGTGCTTTCTCCCCAACTGGAGCGACAATAGTCGGACGAGCGTCGCTCGAGGATTCGGTCGAGCTGTTGCCGATAGTAGGACGTCACATTCTTGACGTAGGAGACATCCTTCAGTCGGCCCTCAATCTTGAAACTGCTGACACCCGCATCCATCATCGCCTCGAGGTCGGTCGAACGGTTCATATCGCGCAACGACAGCAGGTGACGCTGAGCCAACGGCTGACGGGTACGCGGGTCATAGACGATGCGTCCATCGGCATCGACGAGGTCGAAGGGAAGGCGGCAGAACTGCGCGCACTCGCCACGATTGGCACTACGTCCAAAGCAGTACTCGCTGGCATAACAGCGACCGCTGTAGCTGACGCAGAGTGCTCCGTGAACGAAAGCCTCGAGCCTCATCGCGGGTACAGCATCATGGATGGCACGAATCTCATCGAGCGTGAGTTCGCGCGCCAAGACGGTCTGTTCGTAGCCGTCGGACAAGCGTGCCCGCACGTCATCTATGGTTCGGTTGTCCATCTGCGTGGAAGCATGCAAAGGCAGGCGACCTCGATTGAGCGTCAAGAGACGCGGATCCTGCACAATGAGCGCATCGACGCCTACCTGAACGAGTTCGCCGATGAGCGCGTCAACTTCCTGCAACTCATCGTCATGAAGGAGTGTATTGACCGTCACATAGATGCGCACGCCGAAAGGATGTGCAAACCGCACAAGGGCGGCAATATCATCCACACTATTTCCCGCAGCCGCACGTGCCCCGAATCGCGGAGCACCGATATACACGGCATCGGCTCCGTGACGAATGGCTTCAATGCCACACTCAAGGTTACGCGCAGGCGCAAGGAGCTCAATGGATTGCATCGATATTGTAAGGCGTCTCTTGGTAGACGTAATAGTTAAGCCAATTGGTGAAGAGGAGGTTGGCATGCGCACGCCAAGTGACAACAGGTCCGAGTGAAGGAGTGTCGGCTCGATAGTAGTGGCGGGGCATGGCGATAGGCAGTCCCTTGGCGAGGTCGCGCTTGTACTCGGTATCGAGCGTCAGCGGCGAGTATTCCAAATGGCCGGTGATGAAGAACTCACGCCCCTCTCGCGCCATGACGATGCTGACGCCCGACTCATCGCTCTCGGCGATGATTGTCAGTTCGGGGACGGCGTCGATGTCATCCCGATGAATCTCAGTATGGCGGCTGTGGGGCATGAAAAAGACATCGTCGAAGCCGCGGAAGATGGGCAGCCGCGGGTCGAGGGGCTTCTGCGGGAATATACCGAACATCTTGGCCGAGAGCGGGTATTTGGGGATGCCGTAGTGGTAATAGAGCCCTGCCTGCGCCGCCCAACAAATGTAGAGTGTGGAGGTCACATGCGTGCGTGCCCAAGCAAAGATTTCCTCCATCTCTGCCCAATAGTTCACGTCCTCAAAGTCGAGGTGCTCGACGGGTGCACCAGTGATGATCATACCATCGAACTTCTCGTGACGAAGCAGTTCGAAATCGTGATAGAACGCACGCATGTGCTCAATCGGCGTGTTCTTGCTGGTATGGCTCTTGATCTTCATGAACGAGAGTTCGAGCTGCAAAGGCGAATTGGAGAGCACACGGATGAGGTCGGTCTCGGTCGTGATCTTCAGCGGCATCAAATTGAGGATGACAATCCTCAACGGACGGATGTCCTGCGTCGAAGCGCGGGACGTGTCCATCACGAATATGTTTTCCTGCTTCAGCAGGTCGATGGCGGGCAGCCGGTCGGGAAGGGTGAGAGGCATAAGGGGTGAAGGACGTTTTTAGTGAAAAGTGAAAGAGTGAAAAGTGAAAAATAAGAGTTACCTTAGAGGGCAGTATGCGCGTCAAGAATCATTGGAAACTTTAATTTTTCATTTTTCACTTTTCACTCTTTCACTTTTCATTTTATATGATTACCAAATCGTGACACGCTCTTCCTTCGGCACAAACATCGGGTCGTTCTCGGTGATGCCGAAGGCCTCATACCAAGCATCGATGTGAGGCAGAGCGCCATTGACGCGCCAACGGCCGAGGGAATGGGGGTCGGACTTTGTGCGTTTGCGGATTTCCTCATCACGGATGTTGCCAGCCCAAACGCCGGCGTATGCCAGGAAGAAACGCTGCTCGGGGGTAAAGCCGTCGCAATCAGCGAGCGGAGCGTCCTTCGTCGCATTCTTGAAGGCTTGGAAAGCCACCTGCAGACCTCCATGGTCGGCCATATTCTCGCCGAGGGTAAGTTGCCCATTTCCACAGAGACCTGGGAGGACTTCGATGTTATTGAAGAAGTCGCGCATGACGTGTGTACGCTCCTCGAAGTTCTTGGTGTCCTCGGCCGTCCACCACTGGCGCAGGTTACCATCCTTATCAAACTTGGCACCTTGGTCGTCAAATCCGTGCGTCATTTCGTGACCGATGACGACGCCGATGGCTCCATAGTTGAAGGCATCGTCGGCGTTCATGTCGAAGAAGGGAGGCTGGAGAATACCTGCGGGGAAGCAGATCTCGTTGGTGGTCGGATTGTAGTAGGCGTTGACGGTCTGCGGTGTCATATACCACTCTGTACTGTCGACGGGCTTGTTGAGTTTACGCTCAATCTCGTCATGAGTACGCCAAACAGACGTGTTCTTAAGGTTCTCCCAGTAGTTCTTGCCAATCTCGAGGGTACTATAGTCCTTCCACTTGTCGGGATAGCCGACTTTGACAATGAAAGCGTTGAGTTTGTCGTGAGCCACCGCCTTCGTGCTGTCGCTCATCCAATCTTGAGCGTCGATGCGTTCGCCGAGGGCCACCTGCAGGTTCTTCACCAACTGGATCATACGTTCCTTGGCAGCTGCAGGGAAATACTTCTCGACATAGAGCTGACCGACAGCCTCGCCGAGAGCTCCCTCAGTGGCGGCAACAGCACGCTTCCAACGCGGACGATCCTCCTGGCGACCACTCATCACGCGGCCATAGAAATTGAAGTTGGCAGCGCGCATCTCGTCGTCAAGACAACCAGCGGCACGATCAATGAGGCGCCAACGCGTGTAATCCTTGAGGACGTCGAGCGGGGTCTCAGCCCAAAGCTTCTCGACCTCGTGAATGACCTCAGGCTGACCTACACTGACCTCACGCACGTCCTTGGCGCCGTGGACATTGAAATAGTACTTCCAGTCGATACCGGGATAGTCGCGCAGGAGGTCTTCGAAAGTCATCTTGTTGTAGTTCTTCTCGTCGTCGCGCAACTCGGTATTGCTGCGCGAGACCTTTGCCAGACGAGTCTCCATGGCCAGCACGGCATCCACGCGAGCAGCGACATCGTCATCGGTAGCGACCTTGCAGCGACGGAAGAGGTCGGACATATACTGTTTGTAAGCCTCGCGAATGGTAGTGGTGGCGGAGTCGGTGTCGAGATAGTACTCACGCTGACCCATGACGAGTCCGTCCTGCATAATCTGCAGCAGGTTGTTCTTGCTATCCTTGATGTCGGCATTGATATAGAAACCGAAGAGACCGCTAATGCCCGAGACTTGGAGCGAGGAAGCGAGGCGGAAGAGTTCGTCCTTGTCGAAGGCGGCGTCGATGCGCTGCAGGTCCTTGCGGATAGGCTCAATGCCCTGTTTGTTGAGCGAAACGCTATCCATGACGCTGTTGTACATCTGGGCTATCTTATCGGCAATGCTACCGGGCTCGTTCTTCTTGGCAGCTACACCTTCGATGAGTTCGCGGAGTTGTGTGTTGTTGTTCTCTGCCAACTGATCGAAACTGCCGAAACGGGAGTACTCGGCTGTCAGGGGATGAGCTTTCATCCAGCCGCCGCAGGCATACTCATAGAAATCGGTGCCTGGAAGCGCGGTGGTGTCGAGGTTGTTGATGTCAATACCTGTAGTGAGGGCGGCCTGCTGGCCTCCGCATGAGGCAAGAAATGCAAGTGCCATAACGGGAAGGAAGGTTCTGATTTTCATAATATTTTGAATTTAGAATGAATAATCTGTGAGAGGTGTTAATTATCGCCAAGAGCTTCAGAGGCTTCGAGCCATCGAGTCTCGGCCTCTTCAATCTGTTGCTTGAGACGTGCATGGCGCTCATAAAGGCTGACATCAGAAGCGCCATCGGGCGTAGACATTCGGGCTTCGAGCAGATGAAGGGCTGCTTCGAGTTCGTTCATCTCGGCCTCAGCATCAGCCACGGCTTTCTCCAACTTACGACGCTGGCGGGCGAGGGCTTTCTGCTCCTCGTAGGATGATTTACCAGACGAAGAGGTAGGCAAAGGGGCTGTAGGAGCAGGCGTGTTCGTGCGGACGGATGGATTCGTCGCTGACGCGGAATGCCCAGGATTAGTTATTTCCGACGAGTGCGTCTTGCTAATCCAGTCGTAGATGCCTCCAAGGTATTCCCTCACCCTACCGCCAGCGAAGCTATAGACCTTCTCGACCAGCCCATCGAGGAACTGACGATCGTGGCTCACCACGATGACAGTGCCGTCGAAAGCGGCGATGGCTTCCTTTAGGACATCTTTAGAGCGCATGTCGAGGTGATTGGTCGGCTCATCGAGGATAAGGAAATTGACCGGTTCGAGCAACAACTTAATCATTGCCAAGCGGCTACGCTCGCCACCCGAGAGCACCTTCACCTTCTTGTCTGAGGCATCACCCCCGAACATGAAAGCACCGAGGATGTCACGAATACGAGTGCGAATATCTCCACGCGCGACGAGGTCGATGGTATCGAAGACCGTGAGCTCGGGATCGAGGAGCTGGGCCTGATTCTGAGCGAAGTAACCAATTTGAGCGTTATGCCCTATCTTGAGGCTCCCTTCATAAGGGATTTCGCCGAGAATACACTTGACGAGGGTAGACTTGCCCTCGCCATTGCGTCCGACGAAAGCAACTTTCTCACCTCGGCGGATGGTCATATTGACGTGAGCAATGACTTCGTGATCATAGGCCTTACGAAGGTCCTCTACAATCAGCGGGAAGTCGCCCGAACGCTGGCAGGGTGGGAACTTCAAGTGGAGCGAACTGTTGTCGACCTCGTCAACCTCAATAGGTACGATGCGGCTGAGCTGCTTGATGCGTTCCTGAACCTGAACAGCCTTCGTAGGCTTATAACGGAAACGCTCGATGAAATCCTTGAGGTCGGCAATCTCCTTTTGCTGATTCTCATAGGCTCGCAATTGTTGCTCACGGCGCTCGGCACGCAGACGGACATACTCGTCATACTTGACCTTATAGTCCCAAATGCGGCCACAGGATATCTCGAGCGTACGATTGGTTACATTATTGATAAAAGCACGGTCATGGGAGACGAGGATAACAGCCCCTGCGCGTTGCTGCAGATACTGCTCAAGCCATTGAATGCTCTCGATGTCGAGGTGGTTGGTGGGCTCGTCGAGCAGGAGTACATCGGGTTGTCGCAAGAGGAGTTTAGCCAGCTCTATGCGCATGCGCCAACCGCCTGAGAGCTCACGCGTAGGGCGGTCGAAATCGGTGCGTTCGAAACCGAGACCCGTGAGCGTACGCTCTACTTCAGCACGGAAATTGAGGCCACCCATCATCTGAAAATGCTCCTCGGAACGGGTGTAGCGGTCGACGAGTGCCATATATGCCTCACTCTCATAATCCGTGCGCTCGGCCATCTCCTGCTGCATCTGCTCGATAGAGGCCTGCAGTTCATGGATATGATCGAAAGCCAAGAGTGTCTCGTCAATGACCGTTCGCTCGCCTGAGAGTTCCATCACCTGGGGTAGATAGCCCACTGTAGTCTCGCGTGGCGAAGAGACACTACCGCTCGTGGGACGTTGCTGTCCGGCCATCACCTTGAGGAGCGTCGACTTGCCCGCACCGTTCTTGCCTGTAAGGGCGATACGGTCGCGGTCGTTGACGACGAAACTGACGTCGGTAAAGAGGGGCTTCGCACTAAACTCAACCGAAAGATGCTCTACGCTAATCATCGATAATTGCTTTTTCGGGCACAAAGGTAGCTATTCGCGCGCATATACGCAAATAAACGAGGTGAAAACTGAGAAAAAGTGAATGACAGGCGTGTCTGAGACGTGGTCAGACAAAAGCTTTACGAGCCTTCTGCAACAGGTCTGAAGCAAAGATGAAATCGGTGAGAGCCTGGTTGTCGGAAGTGGCCACTTGTGTCTTGTCGCCTACCCATTCCTGATGACCCTCCTTGATGAAAATAATGCTGTCGCCAATACCCATGACCGAGTTCATGTCATGAGTGTTCATGATTGTGGTGATGTTAAACTCGACGGTGATATCATGGATGAGTGCGTCTATGACCAAGCTTGTCTTGGGATCAAGACCGCTGTTGGGCTCGTCGCAGAACAAATACTTGGGATTCAAAGCAATGGCCCTTGCAATGGCTACTCGTTTCTGCATGCCGCCTGATATCTCGCCTGGATATTTCTGCTGCGCCTCGAGCAGATTGACACGCTCCAAGCACTGACGGGCACGCCGCTTGCGTTCGCGCAGGTTCATCGAAGAAAACATATCGAGCGGGAACATTACATTTTCGAGCACCGACATGGAATCGAACAGGGCAGCCGACTGGAAAATCATCCCCATCTCCCGACGCAGGAGAGTGCGCTCGGTCTTGCTCATCGTCACAAAATCACGGCCATCGTAAAGAATCTGTCCACGAGTGGGCTCCAACAGGCCGACGATGCACTTCATCAGCACGGTCTTACCCGACCCCGATTGACCGATAATCAAGTTGGTCTGGCCCTCCACGAAAGTCGTATTGATGTTCTTGAGGACGTCCTTGTCCGCAAAGGACTTATAGAGCGAGCGGATTTCAATCATGAGAGAATCTGTGTAAGGAAGATGTCTGCGAAAAGGATGAGCATAGAGCAGTGGACAACGCTATCTGTAGAGGCCTTACCGACCTCAACGCTACCGCCTTCGACAGTATAGCCGTAAAATGCTGAAACCGAAGCGATGATAAAGGCGAAGAAGAAGGATTTGATGATACTCATCCAAACGAACCATTGGTTGAACGAGTGCTGCAATCCATAAGTGAGATCATCGGGCGTGAGGATGCCGGCAAAACTGATGGCATAGGCGCCACCGAAGCCCGCCACCATAGAGAAGGTGACCAGCACGGGAATCATCGTCAGCAGAGCCATAATCTTTGGCAGAATCAGGAAGGAGGCTGAGTTGACGCCCATAATGTCGAGGGCATCGATCTGCTGAGTCACACGCATCGTACCGATCTCTGATGCGATGTTGGAACCCACTTTACCTGCGAGGATGAGACACATGATGGATGAAGAGAACTCCAAGAGAAGAATCTCACGCGTCGTATAACCCGTCGTAAAACGAGGCATCCAAGGGCTCTGGATGTTCACTTTCATCTGAATACAGATGACGGCTCCAATGAAGAACGAGATCATCAACACGATGCCGATGCTGTCGACTCCGAGCTGCTGCATCTCCTTGACGTACTGCTTCCAGTACATCCGCAGCCGTTCAGGTCGGGAAAACACCTTGGCCATAAGTTGCAAATAACGGCCAAAAGTGACTAAAGGTTGGAGGATGGATTTCATATTTGGCGGCAAAATTAGTCAAAAAAGCCTAAAAGAGAGGGCTGAATGCACAGTTTTTTTGAAGAAAGGGGCAGAATTCAACAATTATTATGTAATTTTGCGCACTCTTTACGGACCTATGACAGAACAAAAGCCCATTCCAACAGCCTCACAGACGAGTATCGACCCGCACTCGCCTGCTTATTTGGCACCTCATCAGACAGAACCTTTGCGCCTCTGCGCCGAGCATCTGAAGAAGATCTACGGCAAGCGCACCGTGGCCGACGATGTCAACTTTCACGTTGATCAGGGCGAGATTGTAGGTCTCTTAGGCCCTAACGGAGCGGGCAAAACCACATCCTTCTATATGACCACGGGACTCGTCATTCCGAATGAGGGGCGCGTGTTCATCGGCAACGAGGAAGTAACGGACTTGCCCGTGTACAAACGCGCCAAAAAAGGTATCGGCTATTTGGCACAAGAGGCCAGCGTGTTCCGCAAGATGACAGTCGAGGACAACATCAAGAGCGTGCTCGAACTGCGTACCGACTGCACCGAGGAGTATAAACGAGAGAAACTGGAGACGCTTATCCGTGAGTTCCGCCTTCAACATGTCCGTAAGAATCTGGGAGACCGCCTGAGCGGAGGCGAAAGACGTCGCACCGAGATCGCCCGTTGCTTGGCCATCGACCCCAAGTTCGTCATGCTCGATGAACCTTTTGCCGGCGTCGACCCGATTGCTGTCGAGGATATCCAGTTGATTGTGTGGAAGCTGAAACGAATGAACATTGGCGTGCTCATCACCGACCACAACGTCGAAGAGACCCTCTGCATCACCGACCGGGCTTACATGCTTTTCGAAGGACACATCCTCTTCAAAGGTCGACCCGAAGAGCTGGCAGAGAACCCAATCGTGCGAGCTCGCTATCTGACGAACAGTTTTGTGCTCCGACCCAAAGACTTCGAGTCCATGGAACGCGAACGTGCTGAAGAGGACGAAAAGAATGACAAATCGGCAGATAATGCCAGCCAAGAGGCAGAAATACCCCCCACGCCATCGGAAGAATACCCGTCTGGCACGATTCTTGCAGCTGAGGACGTCAGTGCGCCGTCTGTCGTTAATGTGAGTGAATCTGATACTGTTTCTGCTGAGTCTCGTCCTTCAAGTTGCGATTCCATCGCAGCCCCATCACTCCCAACAGACGCCTCTGCTCCTTCTTCCGACGGAGCCTCAGAAAACGACTAAGAAACTATAACATCAATATCTATATTCAATTTTATGAACATTCAATTCAACAAGACATCCGATGTGGCTGCCGAGCTGACCCTCAGCCTCGAGAAAGCCGACTATCAAGAGCGCGTAGAGAAGGCGCTCAAGGACTACCGCAAGAAGGCTACTCTCCCCGGCTTCCGTCCCGGACAAGTGCCCATGAGCCTGATGAAGAAGCGTTTCGGCAACGAAATCACAGCCGAAGAAGTGCAGAAGGTCCTTTCCGAGAAACTCTATGGCTATCTCCGTGAGGAGAAAGTGGATATGCTGGGTGAGCCTCTCGCCAGCGAGAAGCAGCAGCCCGTTGACTTTGAGGCAGACAACCTCGAGTTCATCTTCGATATCGCCCTCGCACCCCAGTTTGATGCCAAACTGACAGACAAGGACACAATTCCCTTCTACCACATCGACATCACCGACGAGATGGTGGACGGTCAGGTAAAGGCCTACACTCAACGTGGTGGACACTATGAGAAAGTGGATACCTACCAAGAAGGTGACATGACCAAAGGTCATATTGCTGAGCTCGACGAGAATGGCAACATCCTCGAAGGTGGCATTCAGAAGGAAGACGCTGTCATCCTGCCCAACTACTTCAAGACTGATGACCAAAAGAAGAAGTTCGAGGGCATCAGCGTAAACACTGTCATTACGTTCAATCCCTCTGATGCCTACGAAGGAAGTGCCATCGAACTCTCCACGCTCCTCGGCATCACTAAGGAAGAGGCCGAAAACGTTCACGCCAACTTCAGCTATCAGATCAACGAGATTACTCGTTACGTCCCCGCTCAGCTTACTCAGGAGTTCTTTGACACTGTCTTCGGTGAAGGTGTGGTCAAGAGCGAAGATGAGTTCCGTGCCCGCGTTCGCGAACAACTGAAAGCTCAGTTCGAAGGCGAGAGCCAGTTCCGCTTCCTCATTGACGTACGCAAATATCTTGAGAATCGTATCGGCGAACTCCAGTGGCCCGACGAACTCCTCAAGCGAATCATGCGCGCCAACAATCCCGATAAGGGTGAGGAATATGTCGAGAAGAATTATGACGGCAGCGTCAAGGAACTCGAATGGCACCTCATCAAGGAACAACTGGCTGACCAGACAGGCATTAAGGTCGAACAAGAGGACGTCCTCGAGTCCGCTAAAGAGCAGACACGCGCTCAATTCGCGCAGTATGGCATGACCAACATCCCCGACGATGTCATCACCAACTACGCCAATGAGCAACTGAAGAAGCGCGAACAACTCGACAATCTCGTGGCACGTACCGTAGAGCGCAAGCTCGGCACGACACTCCGCGACGTCGTCAAACTCGATGAGAAGACCATCAGCTTTGCCGATTTCCAAAAACTTTTTGAAGCATAACCATACCCTATGCAACACACCGATTTCCGCAAGTTCGCCACAGGCCATCTGGGAATAAATGGCCAGGTGTTAGACGACTACGTTAGTCTGCAGAACCAATACCTCAATCCCTACATTCTGGAGGAGCGTCAGCTCAATGTGACGCAGATGGATGTGTTCTCACGTCTCATGATGGATCGCATCATCTTCCTCGGAACGCCTATCGACGACTATACGGCCAACACGCTTCAAGCTCAGCTCCTCTACCTCGACAGCGTCGACTCGGGCAAGGACATCAGCATCTACCTGAATTCACCCGGCGGTAGCGTTTCTGCCGGCCTCGGAATCTATGATACGATGCAGTTTGTCTCGTCGGACGTCGCCACCATCTGCACGGGAATGGCCGCCTCTATGGCCGCTGTTCTGCTCGTAGCAGGCAAGGAGGGCAAGCGCTCGGCACTCCCTCATAGCCGCGTGATGATCCATCAGCCGCTCGGAGGCGTGCAGGGTCAGGCCAGCGACATCGAAATCGAGGCTCGTGAAATCCAAAAGTTGAAGAAAGAACTCTACCAGATTATTGCCGACCACAGCCATACACCCTATGATAAGGTATGGGCCGACAGCGATCGCAACTACTGGATGACAGCCGAGGAAGCTCGAGAGTACGGCATGATTGACCAAGTGCTCAAGCGCAAAGCGTAATCGCGACGCGCGTGCGTTCCTATTTTTATATTAGTTAACCTAATTCGTCATTATGGCCAAAAAGAACGAACAAGCTCGTTGCTCTTTCTGCGGTCGCACAAGTGATGAGGTGCGTCTGCTCATCAATGGCCTCAATGGTTGCATTTGCAACGATTGTGCCGAGCAGGCATACCAAATCACGAGGGAACACTTCGGAGAAACCGAGAAAACTAAAGGAAGGGGCAGACGACAGAAGACCTTCGATTGGAGTCATATGCCCAAACCGACCGAAATAAAAGCCTATCTTGATGAATACGTCATTGGGCAAGACGATGCCAAGCGCTATCTCAGCGTGGCGGTCTACAATCACTATAAACGTCTCGGGCAGAAAGTGGACACCGATGGCGTAGAGATTGAGAAGAGCAATATTATCATGGTCGGTTCGACGGGCACGGGCAAAACGCTTTTCGCCCGAACGATTGCCAAGTTGCTTAACGTCCCCTTTACCATCGTCGATGCTACCGTCTTCACCGAGGCTGGCTACGTGGGCGAGGACGTCGAAAGTATCCTTTCACGACTGCTCCAAGTGGCCGACTACGACCTGGAACAAGCCCAACGTGGTATCGTCTTTGTCGATGAGATCGATAAGATTGCTCGCAAGTCAGACAACCCCAGCATCACCCGCGACGTAAGTGGCGAGGGTGTACAACAGGGATTGTTGAAGATGCTCGAAGGCACGATGGTGAACGTACCACCCAAGGGTGGTCGCAAGCATCCTGATCAGGACTATATCCATGTCGATACGCGAAACATTTTGTTCATCTGTGGCGGTGCCTTCGATGGCATTGAGCGCAAGATTGCTCAGCGACTGAATACTCATGTTGTGGGCTACAACAGTGTCCAGAACGTTGCTCGCATCGACCAAAAGGATCTTATGAAATATGTTTCGCCTCAGGACTTGAAGAGTTTCGGACTCATCCCCGAGATTATCGGACGTCTGCCCGTACTCACGTACCTCAATCCGCTCGACCGCACAGCCTTGCGGGCCATCCTCACTGAGCCTAAGAACTCCATCATCCGCCAGCAGCAGAAGCTCTTTGCCATGGACGGCATCGAACTCACCTTTGATGATGACGCCCTCGAATATATGGTCGACAAGGCAGTCGAGTACAAACTCGGTGCACGCGGCTTGCGCAGCATTGTGGAGAGCATCATGATTCGTCCTCAGTTTGAGATGCCAGCCTCTGGAGAACACGCTTTCCATGTCACGAAGGACTTTGTAGAGCACGAACTTGACAAAGTACATATAAGCGCTGCATAAAAAACGTTATTTATTGACGTTTTGCTCCCTTACAAGTCCAAAACTAAGGCCCAAAAACCGCTTAAAAAGGTTTTTGGGCCTTTTTTTATACAAAAAAGAGTAAAAAAACTTGCATGATAGGCACTTTTGTTTATATCTTTGTAACGGAGAATTGACCTGATAACCTATGACAAGTAAAAAGGACCTGACAGAACAATTAAAGCTTTACTTTGGTTTCGACACGTTCAAAGGCGACCAAGAAGCCATCATACAGAACCTGCTCAATGGTCACGACACCTTCGTGCTCATGCCCACGGGTGGCGGTAAATCGCTTTGCTATCAATTGCCTGCCCTCATCATGGAGGGAACGGCTATCGTGATATCACCCCTCATTGCGCTGATGAAGAACCAAGTGGATGCTATCCGGCAAGTCAGTGCCGATGATGGTATTGCCCACTTCATGAACTCATCACTCAACCGCTCAGCCCTCGACCAGGTAAAAAGCGACGTCCTTGCCGGACATACGAAGTTGCTTTATGTCGCTCCTGAGAGCCTTACCAAAGAGGAGAACGTCGATTTCCTGCGACAAGTGAAAATATCTTTCTATGCCGTCGACGAAGCCCATTGTATATCAGAATGGGGACATGATTTCCGTCCTGAATACAGGCGCATTCGACCTATTATCAACGAGATAGGAGTTGCACCTGTGATTGCGCTCACTGCCACGGCGACGGACAAGGTTCGTGATGACATCAAAAAGAACCTCGGCATGCCGAACGCCGACGAGTTCCGCAGTTCATTCAACCGTCCTAACCTCTACTACGAAGTTCGTCCGAAGACAAAGGACATTGACAAGGATATCGTTAAATTCATCAAGCAGAACCCCGGAAAGAGCGGAATCATCTACTGCCTCTCGCGCCGGAAAGTCGAGGAATTGGCCGAAGTGCTGCGCGCGAATGACATCAATGCTCGCGCCTACCACGCAGGCATGGACACCCCCACCCGAACGCAGACGCAGGACGACTTCATCATGGAGGACATCGACATCATTGTCGCTACCATCGCCTTCGGAATGGGTATTGACAAACCCGATGTCCGTTTCGTCATCCACTACGACATCCCCAAGAGTCTCGAAGGCTACTACCAAGAGACTGGACGTGCCGGCCGCGACGGAGGTGAAGGCAAATGCATTACGTTCTACACCTACAAGGATCTCCAGAAGTTGGAGAAGTTCATGGAAGGCAAGCCTGTCGCCGAGCAGGACATCGGCCGGCAGCTGCTGCAAGAGACAGCCGCTTACGCTGAGACATCCGTCTGTCGTCGTCGTGTGCTCCTTCACTACTTTGGCGAAGAATATACCGAGGACAACTGCCACAATTGCGACAACTGCCTGCATCCCAAGCAGCGTATTGAGGCACGCGACCAATTGCTATTGGCGCTCTGCGTCGTTCGCGACATCAAAGAGAATTTCAAGGCTCCGCACGTCATCGACGTCCTCACTGGCAACCCCACCGAGGAGGTACGCGCCCACAAGCACGACGACCTCGATTGCTTCGGTTGTGGCGATGACCGCGAGCCGCGCTACTGGAATGCCGTTATCCGTCAGGCCCTCCTCTCAGGCTACATCTACAAGGAAGTCGAGAACTACGGCCTCATCAAGCTCACACCCGAAGGACGAAAGTTCATCAATCATCCCACCAGTTTCTTTATCTCCGAGGACAACGACTTCGACACCGACTTCACTGAGAGCGAAGGCGGCACCAGCGCTACCGATCTTGAACTGCTGGCTATGCTCAAGAGTCTGCGCAAGAGCGTGGCACGAGAGAAAGGTATTCCGCCGTACGTCATCTTCCAAGACGCTTCGCTCGAGGCTATGGCCACCGTCTATCCCATCACGATTGACGAACTGAAGAATATCCCCGGCGTTGGAGAGGGAAAAGCGCGCCGGTATGGCAAAGCTTTCTGTGATCTCATTCAGCAGCATTGCGAGGAGAACGGCATCGAGCGACCCGAAGACCTACGCGTCCGCACCGTAGCCAACAAGAGCAAAAATAAAGTTCGAATCATCCAGAGCATTGACCGCAAGGTCGACCTCGAGGTGCTCGCCAAGTCTATGGGACTTGACTTCGATGAGTTCCTCGACGAACTTGATTCTATCGTCGACAGCGGAACAAAACTCGACATCCGATACTACCTCGACTCTATCATGGACGCCGATCAGTACGAAGACATCTTCGAATATTTCCGCGAAAGCGAAACCGACGACATCGATGATGCTCTCGATGAACTTGAAGAGGATTACACCGAAGACCAGATCCGACTTGTTCGCATCCAATTCATCTCTGAGCTCGGCAACTGACGCTTCGCCAGGACGTTCTTGACAGCCCTCGCGAAATCCTAATATCGGTACTTGCAGAACAGCAAACGCGTTCCGCCAAATTGTCATACGCCCACGAGCTCACAACCGGCTCCTTAGTTTTACGCAACCAGTCACTCAGCATTACACGACCAGTCGTTCAGGCTCACACGTATAATCGTTAAGCTCTGAAGGACTGGTCGTATCTTCGTGAGCGTATATTCGCATAAGCGTGTGCGTATATACACAAACTGAAGGATTTGGTGTCAACAAAAGAAGTCTCTTTTGTTCGCCATTCGCCCTTTTTGAGGTGCTTTCGCGTTAATCCGCGTTAATCTGTAGTTAAAAGAGCCCTTCGTTTTGGTCATGTCGCAGATTTATTGTATTTTTGCGCGCAATAATTAAAAGCAGTACAACTATGGCCAACTTTATTGCAGACCGCATCGTGATGGACGGACTCACGTTTGATGACGTCCTCCTCGTTCCCGCTTATTCTGAAGTCCTGCCTCGCGCGGTGGACCTCACCACACGTTTCTCCCGCCATATCGAGCTGAAAGTGCCGTTCGTGACAGCCGCCATGGACACCGTCACCGAGGCTACGATGGCGATTGCTATTGCACGCGAGGGTGGCATCGGTGTCATCCACAAGAATATGTCCATCGAGGAACAAGCTCGTCAGGTGGCTATCGTCAAGCGCGCTGAGAATGGCATGATCTACGACCCTGTCACCATCCAGAGCACAGGCACCGTAGCCGATGCGCTCTCTTTGATGGCTGAGTATCACATAGGCGGCATTCCCGTCGTCGACAAGGACAACCTCCTCGTAGGCATCGTCACAAATCGCGACCTTCGCTTCGAACGCCGCGTGGACCGTCCTATTGCGGAGGTCATGACCAGCGAGAACCTTGTGACCACTCATCAGCAGACCAACCTCTTCGATGCAGCCCAAATTCTTCAGGAGAACAAGATTGAGAAGTTGCCTGTCGTCGACGACAACAACCACCTCATCGGCCTCATCACCTACAAGGACATCACAAAGGCCAAGGACAAGCCTATGGCTTGCAAGGACGAGAAAGGCCGTCTCCGTGTTGCCGCTGGCGTGGGCGTCACATCCGACACGCTCGAACGCATCACAGCGCTCGTTGAAGCAGGGGCTGACGCCATTGTCATCGATACGGCCCATGGTCATTCCAAAGGCGTCATTGAGAAACTGAAGGAGGCAAAAGCGGCTTTCCCCGACGTCGACATCGTCGTAGGTAATGTCGCCACAGGCGAAGCGGCCCGTATGTTGGTAGAAGCTGGCGCCGACGGCATCAAGGTTGGTATCGGCCCTGGCAGCATCTGCACAACACGTGTTGTGGCGGGCGTCGGTGTACCCCAACTCTCAGCTGTCTATGACGTAGCAAGCGCACTCGAAGGTACTGGCGTACCCCTCATTGCTGACGGCGGTCTCCGCTACTCCGGCGATGTCGTCAAAGCCATTGCTGCTGGCGGCTACTGCGTGATGATCGGATCGCTCGTGGCTGGCACCGAAGAGAGCCCAGGTGACACCATCATCTTCAATGGGCGTAAGTTCAAGAGCTACCGCGGAATGGGTTCGCTCGAGGCCATGGAGAACGGCTCAAAGGATCGTTACTTCCAGGCCGGAGAGAAGGACGTGAAGAAACTTGTCCCCGAAGGCATTGCAGGCCGCGTTCCTTACAAAGGCACCGTCCAAGAGGTAATCTATCAGCTTATCGGCGGTCTCCGCTCGGGTATGGGTTACTGCGGCGCCGCCACCATCAAGGACCTGCATCACGCCAAGTTCGTACGAATCACCAACGCAGGCGTCCTCGAGAGTCATCCCCACGACATTACCATCACCAGCGAGGCACCTAATTACAGCCGCCCGCAGTGAACGTTTGTTTAAGGTTTAAAGTGAAATAAATGCGATGAAGCACATCAACTATCTTCTTTCCTTTATCTTTTATCTCTTAGCTCAGACTGCATCCGCGCAGTCCTCCGACCCTGTCGTCATGCGCATCAACGGCAAGGACGTCACACGCTCGGAGTTTGAGTACAACTACAACAAGAACAACACCGATGGCGTCATTGACAAGAAGACCGTCGACGAATATGCCGAACTGTTCATTAACTATAAGTTGAAGGTTGAAGCTGCCCTCGATGCGCACCTCGACACGCTCTCAAGCTACCAACAGGAGTTCCGTACCTATCGCGACCAACAGATCCGGCCGCTTCTCGTCCCCACTGAGGCCGAGGAAGCAGAGGTGCAGAAGTACTACGACCAGATGCTCGGTCAGCTCGAAGGCAAGCAACTCGTAGAGCCCGCTCATATCTTTGTACGTGTGATGCAACAGTCGACGCCCGATCAGCAAGCAGCTGCCAAGGCTCGCATCGACAGCATCTATGCTGTGCTTCAAGGAGGCAAGGATTTCGCACAACTTGCCGCCGAGGCTTCTGAGGATCATGCTACAGGTGTCCGCGGAGGTGTCATCGGATGGATAGGCCCTCATCAGTTGCTCAAGGAACTCGAGGACAAGATCTATTCGATGCAGGTAGGTGAGGTGGCTGAGCCCATGCTCTCCACCGTCGGTTGGCACATCCTCAAGCTCATGGATCAGAAGCCTTTGGAGCCTTACGACACGCTTGCTCCCCGCATCCGTCAGTTCCTTGAGGCCAGAGGGATGAAGGACAAACTCGCCACTACCATTGTGGACAGCCTTGCTGCAGGCAGCCAGAAAAGCGTCGAACAGGTCATGGACGAACAGGCAGAGTTGTTCGCTGCTCAAGACGACGAACTGAAATACCTCATCCAAGAGTACCACGATGGTCTCCTCCTCTACGAGGTCTGCCAGCGCACCGTCTGGGAGCCAGCGGCCAAGGACACGACCGCCCTCGAGCGTTATTTCAAGAAGAACAAGAAGGCCTATGCCTTCCAGAAGCCTCACTATGCAGGCGCCCTCATCCAAGCCCTCAACCCCGCCCTCATCGCCAATGTCAAGAAGGCTTTCAAGGGTCGCGATGAAGACGCTTGGGCAGGCATCATCAAGTCGCAGTTCAACAAGGATAGCGTACAGGTGCGTTTCGAACGCCGCGTCTTTGAGCAGGGCGAGAATGCCATGGTCGATTCGCTGGCCTTCGGCATAAAGAAAGGTAAGACGCGCGTCAATGCCAAATACCCCGCAACAGCTGTCGTAGGACGAGTGCTCAAGAAAGGGCCGCAACGCTGGACCGACGTTGGTCCTCAAGTGGTCACCGACTATCAGGCCGTCAAGGAACAGGAGTTCGTCGACGAACTGCGCCGCCGCTACAAAGTTGAAATCTACAAAGAAGCTCTTAAAACGGTTAACAAGCACTAAATGAACGCCAAACATTTGTTCGCCCTCGTGCTGATGCTGGCTACAGCTCGCACGTCAGCCTTTGCCCAGACTTCCAACAATATCGTTGATCAAGTCATTTGGGTCGTCGGCGATGAAGCCATACTCCGCAGCGATGTCGAGAAAGTGCGTGCTCAGATGGGCCATATCCCCGGCAACCCCTACTGCGTCATCCCCGAGAACCTCGCCATTCAGAAACTTTTTATCCATCAAGCCGAGATTGACAGCATCGAAGCTTCCGCTGAGGATATC